>JAFGRC010000018.1 GCA_016935355.1 Bacteroidales bacterium | reverse complement strand
TACCGGCTCCGTTGTGGTAATCCTGTCATTTACCTGGGATTTTTGTTCATATTTCCTGCCGCTTGTCCGGGAATCAGATATCACCGGTATCCATCTGATCCATCCATTGACATACGGTTATATCCCGGATCAGTTTAACTGGTTTCTATATATTGCGGGAGAAATTGTTATTCTTACCGGCATCATCAACATCTGGCTGAGATACCGGAGGCCGGGAACCGACAGGAGCAGCAAAGGCGCTGTAAGGTTATAAATAAAGTTCCGTCATTACCCTTCAGAGTAACACTGCAAATATAACCATCTAATATAAAGCAATTCCATGGCTGGTTATTCCATATCAGTCGTAATACGATATGAAATAAAATATACATTATTTATATATTTAAATTAAATTCGTATATTTGAATTAAATTAGTAAGATTATAAAAAATGATAAATTCTAATAAGAAATACAACGATATTGTCAAAACAGCCAGGGATTTGTTCTGGAAACATGGTTTCAAGCGCGTTTCCATAGAGGAAATCTGCCAGAAGGCCCATGTAAGCAAAATGACCTATTACAAACATTTTCGTGACAAAGTGGAACTGGCAAAGACAATATTTAATGATGTTGTTGAGGAAGGAGAACGAAAGTTCAGGCATATTATGAAAGAAGATACTCCGGCTGCTGAGAAAATTAAAAACATCATCCTGCTTAAAATGGAAAGCACGAATGATATCAGCCATGAATTTTTACGGGATTTTTATACGGAAAAAGAGTCTGAATTACAAGCTTATGTTGAAGAAAGAACACGCAAAGCCTGGAATCTTCTGATTGAGGATTTCAAGGAAGCTCAGAAAGCCGGAATCATTCGCAAAGATTTTAAAATTGAGTTTTTAATAAAAGTTCAGAACAAGCTTGTCGATTTGTTGGAGGATGAGAGTCTGACAGGCATGTATGATTCCCAACAGGAACTGATTCTGGAATTGACCAATCTGATTGTTTATGGTATCGTGCCACATGATTAATTTATGAGAAATCATTGTTATATATTGGTGTTTTTCTTATCAGGTTTTTCCTTTTTTCAGGGGAATGCCCAGGGTACTTTTAATTTCAGGGGTCAGCTTTCTGCATATACCCATGTCAATCCGGAAAACAAATTACCCTGGTGGAGCGGTACCCGTTATATACCTCAGTTCAATTACGAATACAGATTGTCAGCTGAAAAACTGATCGATTTTGAAACATCTGCAAACCTGTACGGAAATATAGGATTGAAGCCTTTCGATTCCATCGGTCTTAATGGAGATATAAAGCCCTACCGTATCTGGGCACGCTACTCCACGAATCAACTTGAAATTCGTGCCGGGCTGCAAAAGATAAATTTTGGATCTGCCTCAATATTAAGACCTTTAATGTGGTTCGATCAAATTGATCCGCGCGATCCCCTGAAGCTAACTGACGGCGTCTGGGGACTGCTTGCCCGTTATTATTTCCTGAACAATGTCAATATCTGGCTGTGGGGCTTATACGGAAACGGAAACCGTAAAGGATGGGAGGCTTTAAATTCCGAAAAGAACATACCCGAATTCGGGGGACGTTTTCAAACTCCCTTACCAAAAGGAGAAGCGGGGTTTTCATATCATCGCCGGGCTGCAGATTGCAGCAATCTGTCAGATTCAACAATAATTACTGATCATGTTTCTGAAAACCGTTTCGGTTTTGATGCAAAATTCGATGTTGTCGTTGGCTGCTGGATTGAAGCTTCATGGTCAAATTACAGGGAAAATATCGGCATGTATTCCAACCAGGAGATCATCAATATTGGAATCGACTATACTTTCGGATTGGGCAATGGTCTTACTGTCATTTATGAACAACTTATAGCCTCTAATGATGAAAATCCGTTTGAGTTCAAAAATTCAACAACTTTCTCCTTGCTGAATCTTTCGTATCCTGTTGGTGTATTCGATAATATAAGCGCTATTGTATATTACGACTGGACCCATAACAAATCTTACAACTTTTTGAACTGGCAGAAACAATTCAATAAATTTACATTTTACCTGATGGGATATGTAAATCCCGGGGAATACAATATACCGACACAAGATGCAGATGAGATACTATACGCAGGAAGTGGTATCCAGTTGATGCTGGTTTTTAACCATTAAGAGAACGAATATTACACATACCAATACATTCAGAAAATGGAAGACAATTTAATTATTAAAACAGAAAAGCTTACCAAGCGTTTTCCAATGGGGAAGAGTGAGTTTACCGCACTCAAAGGTATAGATCTAAGTCTTGGTACTGGCGAATTTGCAGGATTGATCGGGCCAAGCGGTTCAGGAAAAACGACACTTTTAAATATTGTGGGATCGCTGGATACGCCCTCTGAGGGTAAAGTAATTGTACTGGACCGGTCAATCGGGAATTTAACGGCCAAAGAAGCTGCCAGGCTGCGTAAAGAGAAGCTGGGATTCATTTTTCAGAACTACAATCTTCTGGCAGTGCATACTGTATACGAAAATGTCGAGTTTCCCCTGTTGTTGCTCCACATAGCAGGCACTGAACGCAAAAGAATGGTATTGGATGCCCTTGAATGGGTGGGCCTGACAGACAAGATAAAACAAAAACCACCGCAACTTTCGGGCGGGGAATGCCAGCGTGTGGCGATTGCCCGTGCCATGGTCAAGAAACCGTCAATTGTACTTGCTGATGAACCAACAGCAAACCTGGATGCTGCCAATTCGCACAATATTTTGCAAACGATGGTCAAACTCAATAAGGAATTGAAAACGACTTTCCTGTTTGCAACACACGATGAAAAGGTGATCAGCTATCTGAAGCGAAAGATTTATCTGCTTGATGGCAAATTGGATAAAGATGAAACCGTTTCAAACTAAAATTTAAAAACGATGAAACTGGCATTAAAACTGGCATATAAAAATCTCATCGGAGCCGGACTGCGAACATGGCTCAATGTAATTGTATTGTCATTCTCTTTTGTGCTGATCATCGCAGCCAAAGGTATTTTGGTCGGCTGGGACCGCCAGGCCAAACTGGATATGACCAACTGGGAGATCGGCGGTGGACAATACTGGAATATAAACTACGATCCCTATGACGCTTTTACGCTGGAAGATGCGCATGCCCCTGTTCCTTCACAGCTGGGAGCGGATATTGAAGCCGGTGATATGATACCGGTCCTGATTGCACAAGGTACAATATATCCGGAAGGCCGTATGCAATCCATACTCCTCAAGGGCATTGATCCGGATCAGACAATTCTCGAACTGCCCACACGGAAACTGGACACACTTGTGGGCGCAACACCGGTAATTATCGGTTCCAACATGGCCAGGGCCAATAAGCTAGAAGTCGGTGATTATGTCACGATAAGGTGGCGAGACGCCAACGGTACCTTTGATGCAACCGACATCTGTATCACGGAGATTTTTTCTACAAATGTACCTACTGTGGATCTGGCCCAGGTCTGGTTGCCGATGGACAGCCTGCAATCCATGCTGCTCCTGTCTGGGGAAGCGACTTTACTGACATTCCGGGACCGGGAGAAACCCAGGGACGAAATCGCAAACTGGAAACTGATGAGCTATAAAGCATTGGTTCAGGACATTGAAGAGATGATCAAGACAAAATCGGTGGGTCAGTCCATTTTTTACACCATACTCTTATTGCTTGCCCTTCTGGCCATATTCGATACTCAGGTTCTGTCCATCTTCCGCAGGCAAAAAGAGATCGGAACCTATGTTGCCCTGGGTTATACACGGCGGGAAGTAGTGGGACTTTTCACCATTGAAGGGGGTATGCATGCAGTGCTTGCTGCCGTTGTCGGTGCACTTTATGGTATTCCGTTGCTGATATGGTTTGCCCGGACAGGAATCACACTGGGGGTAACTTCTGCTGATTATGGATTTGCCATTGCCGATACAATGTATCCGGTTTACAGCGGAACACTGGTTATCGGAACTACCCTGGTGGTTTTGTTGACAACTACCATAGTCAGTTACTGGCCTTCAAGAAAAATAGCAAGAATGAATCCAACAGAAGCTTTAAGGGGGAGACTGCAATGATACGGTTTTTATTAAAAGGATTGATACGCGACAGAAGCAGAAGCCTGCTTCCGATGATCATTGTTGCCATTGGAGTTATGCTTACCGTCTTTGTGCGTGGATATATCAACGGAATTATGGTGGACATGATCGAACAGACTGCCAGGTTTTCTACAGGTCATGTGAAAGTAATGACCCGGGCTTATGAGGAAAATATGGACCAGGTGCCCAATGATTTGGCAATGTTGGAGATCAGTGCTCTTACCGGCGATCTCAGACAAAGCTTCCCGGATATTGAATGGGTGTCCCGGATCAAATTCGGCGGCCTCATCGATGTGCCGGATGAAAACGGTGAAACCCGAAGCCAGGGACCGGCCATGGGAATCGGTCTGGATCTGCTTTCCGATCACTCCGAAGAATCAGAAAGGCTTAACCTGGACAAATCGCTTATAAGGGGTTCCCTTCCTGAGACTTCCGGTGAGGTGTTGCTCAGCGAGGATTTTTCACAAAAACTCGAAGTGGATCCAGGAGAAGTTATTACCCTGATCGGTTCAACCATGAATGGAGGCATGGCCATATACAATTTCACCGTCTCCGGCACTGTCCGCTTCGGAAATACAGGCATGGACAGGGGGACCGTTATCGCGGACCTGCATGACGTGCAACGGGCACTTGATATGGATGATGCCGCCGGTGAAATCATCGGGTTTTTCAGCTCTGGCTTCTATGATGACGAAATTGCCGATCCTGTCATTACACGATTTGAGGCACAGTATCATGATGAGGAAGATGAATATGCACCGGTCATGGTCCGCTTAAGAGACCAGGAAGGTCTGTCTCTCTATGTGGATATGACCAATTTCATGGGAACGATCATTATTTTGGTTTTTATGGTGGCCATGTCGCTTGTACTTTGGAATGCAGGGTTGCTGGGCGGTCTCCGGCGCTATGGGGAAATCGGCATACGGCTGGCCATTGGAGAGGAGAAAGGTCATGTTTACCGCTCCATGATCAATGAATCCATCATAGTGGGCGTTGCCGGGACCATTATCGGGACAGCCTGCGGACTGGGTCTTTCCTGGCTTATGCAGACACATGGACTGGATATCAGTGAATTTACAAAAAACGCCACCACAGGTATCATGATGCCCAATATTGTCCGGGCGAGGATAACTCCTCCTGATTTCTTTATCGGATTTATACCGGGGGTTTTATCTACTTTGGCAGGTACCATGCTTTCGGGCATAGGGATCTATAAAAGAAAAACGGCACAATTGTTTAAGGAGCTGGAAGCTTAATTTTACGGGCATGTTCGTCTTAAAAAAGGCAATGTGGCATTGGATTTGTTATAAAGAATTACAGGAGTTGGAGTACAGGAGAATTATACATAATATAAAAAATGAAACATTTAACCATCATATTGGGAGTCCTTTTAACCCTGGGTGTTTCTGCCCAGACGGCAGATGAAATCCTTGATCTGGTTGATAAAAATATGTCATCAGACAACAGGATTATAGAATCGACAATGATTATACATGGAAAGCGGGTCAGCAGGACCATCACATTGAAATCCTGGTCAGTCGGAAACGAACAGGCATTTACTGAGTATCTTTCTCCTGCCAGAGAGCAGGGTACCAAAATGCTGAAAATTGAAAATCAACTTTGGATATATTCTCCGTCAACCGATCGAACCATTCAGATAGCCGGACATATGCTCAGGCAATCCGTCATGGGATCCGACCTTTCCTATGAGGATATGATGGAAGACCGCGAGCTGAAGGAGGTTTATAATGCTGAAGTAATTGACGAAGAGACAGTTGACGAAAGAAATACCTGGGTTCTTGAACTGACGGCAAAAGTTGCGGATGTTGCATATTATTCCAGAAAAACATGGATCGATCAGGAACGCTTTGTTCCTTTACGGGAAGAACTGTATGCAAAAAGCGGACAGTTGCTTAAAAGAACGGATCTAAAAGATGTTAAGCAAATACAGGGAAGATGGTTTCCGATGAAAATGGTTTTTAAGGATATGCTTAAGGATGGGGACGGAACAGAGTACCTGATTACCAGTATACAGTTCAACCAGCAGATACCGGAATACATTTTTACAAAAGCTGCACTCAAGCAATAAATATTTGACCGGTTCGATTAAATTTGTAACAGCAGTTGACAGCATTTAGCTGTAGTGTTTGGTTTACAATTATTTGAAGCCTACTGATGACAAATGAGAACATGCTCATAGTGTTAACCGGACTGGTTATTTTCTCCTACCTGTTTGACATTTTTGCAAAAAAGACCAGATTTCCTTCTGTTTTCCTGCTCCTGCTACTGGGTTTGGGACTGAATATTGTCACCAGCTATTTCGAAATCGAAACGTTTGATTTTCTTCAGATCCTTCCTGCTTTGGGTACAGTGGGACTGATCCTGATCGTTCTGGAAGGTTCTCTTGACCTTAAATATGAAGTTGTCAAGAGGAAAGTAATCCGTAAGGCATTTTTATCGGCGTTTTTCTTATTGCTCATCACATCACTCAGTATTGCGCTACTGTTCTATTTTACCACATACGAGACTTTCAACATTTGTCTGCTGAACGCCATACCTTTTGGTGTTGTAAGCTCTGCCATCGCCATTCCTTCAGTGGCAACCATTGATCCTGGCAAGAAGGAATTCATAATTTATGAGTCCTCGTTTTCCGATATTCTGGGGATTGTATTTTTCAATTATGCACTGACCAATTCCCAGTTCAATTTCAGTTCGTTTCTGAACCTCTCTTTTGATATTGTCCTGGTAGTGCTTGTCTCAGTTGTTTTTTCTGTTTTTCTGTTGTATCTGCTAGGGCGGATTTACCACAGCGTCAAATTCTTTCTGATCATATCCATTCTCATACTCGTGTATGCGATCGGTGAGTATTTTCACCTTTCATCCCTGATCATTGTGCTCGCTTTTGGTTTGTTTATAAACAATGCGGATCAGATCAGGTACCCGTTTTTCAGAAAGCACTTCATATATGAAAAATTGCAGAACGATCTGCACCAGCTGTTTCAGTTATCAGCTGAGAGTGCATTTCTTGTCAAGACTTTCTTTTTTATTATTTTTGGCTTTACAATCAGTCTGGCCACCTTATCCAGTCCGACAAACCTGTTGTATGCGCTGATTGTCATTTCCATCATTTACCTGATACGGTTTTTATATTTGAAATGGATCGCGCGCACCGAAATGATACCTGAACTTTATATTTCACCCAGGGGACTGATCAGCATCCTGCTCTTTTATAATATACCGTTGGAAATAAGGTTACAGGGAATGGAAAGCGGAATTCTGTTTATTGTGATACTGGTAACCAGTATCATTATGTCCATTGGTCTGGTGCAGGCCAAAAAGAATGTTTGAGGTTCAGATTCTTTTCAATATGTAATATACGGTAACAATACGACTGTAAAATCAACGGATGCAGGCTTTTCTTTGAATATACCGTATTTGTTGATGCCGGGTTCATTGCGAAATTCTTCTACAATCCGGTTGCATCCTGCAAAAGCCACAATGTTTCTGGGGAAACGGTTTTCCATTATGGCTTTGCGGGAATAATCCCTGATTAATAAATTACCCCTGAGGGTTATAGCATTCACACGGGTCAGGAAATACCCGGGAACAGGGTGATCCTCAAAGGTTTCCAGTGAACGGTTATAATGAACGTCTCCATTCCATCCGTAAAATATCAGACTGCCTTTTCTGGCCAGAATATTCCGGATCTTCAGGGTACAGGTTGTAATGGAATCTCCCAGCCCGATAATGACATCATTGGGAATACGGTGAATATATTCTATTACCTGTTCTTCGTCATTCAGGATAAGCGTTTTAAATCCCTTTTCCTTTAAAGTATACGACAACCGGTCGATCAGTTCGCTGTTCAGCTGTATGCATTCCTTTGTTTCTGCCATGTTTTGAATTTTTATTCAAAATAAAATCAAAAATATGAAAATTATATTTTTTTGGGATATCTGTCAAATTTTTAGGGGCGAATACAAATCGGACGGGGCGAATACAGATCACACGGGGTGAAATCTTCATATCGAAACATATTTTCGGGATATACCGGTATGTGATTTCCATATTCAGATCATGGACGGGTCGTTTCATTCATTTTTTATTCCTGCACGGTATCCGGATATGGCGTAATACAATATATAAAGGTAGCAGGGAATACATATCCAGTAGGCGATTTGGGGATTGCCGGGATCGATACCGGCAAGTTTACCCCACAGCAGCGGCAGTAAAGCTCCGCCGGCAATCATCATGATCAGAATGGAAGATCCTGTTTTAATGAATCTGCCCAGGTTGTGTATGGCCAAAGGCCATAGTGCAGGCCATACCAGTGCATTGGCGAAACCCAGAAGGGCTATGAACAGAACAGAAGTTATGCCATCTGTAAAAATGGCCATAAGGGTGAAGAGTATACCCAGGAAAGCTGATATTTTCAACGCAGTCCGCTGCGAAATAATTTTTGGAATCAATATGATACCGAGCACAACATATCCAGCCACCATCAGCAGCAAAGTATAGGTCGTGAAGGCTTTTGCCTGTGCAATGGGAATACCAAGCGCGATACCGTATCTGATGATGGTATCACCGGCAATTACTTCAACGCCTACATACAGAAAAAGTGCAAGTGCGCCAAGCCATAAATGAGGGAACTGGAAAATGTTTTTCCGGGAGTTTTTTAGCATTTTGTGATCAGGGTCCTTTGATTCAGCTTCCACCTCGGGCAGGGGTGAGATCCTGACTGCAAGGGCCAGCATTGAAAGCACGGCAGCAATAACAACATAAGGCATGATCACCCTGGACGCCAATCCATCAAGTGCCGCAGTCCGTTCAATATTCTCCAGTATCTCAAGCTTTGCAACAAAAGCATCTCCGTCACTCAGAATAAAATAAGCCAGAATCAAAGGTGC
Organism: Bacteroidales bacterium; assembly: GCA_016935355.1. GTDB lineage: Bacteria > Bacteroidota > Bacteroidia > Bacteroidales > UBA10428 > UBA5072. The sequence goes on along the minus strand of JAFGRC010000018.1, from coordinate 67,427 downwards.
AAGCGCACCGGCAATTTTGTTGCAAATACCCATAATGCTGATCCTTTTGGCAGCTGTTTCTCTGGGACCGATGATTGTGATATAGGGATTCGATGCTGTCTGAAGGATTGTGAGTCCGGTACCCTGAATGAACAAACCTCCCAGAAAGATCCCGTAAACTCTCATCAGGGCAGCAGGAATGAAAATAAGTGCCCCGGCCGCCATCACCAGCAGACCGGTTACCATACCGTTTTTGAAACCGGTCTTTTTCAGAACCTGTGATGCCGGTAATGCCATGCAGGTATAGGAGATATAAAAGGCAAACGCTACGAGAAGGGACTGGAAAGTTGTAAGTTCGCAGGCAATCTCAAGATAGGGAATCAGGATACCATTCAACCAGGTTATAAAACCAAATATAAAAAAAAGCGCCCCGATAATTGAAATGGATATCCAGTATTGCCTTCCAGTCGGGATTGCATTCTGTGCCGGGATATTCTCGTGTTGATGCATGGTAAAATTTTTATGGTGTCAACCTGTTTTCGATCATTCTGTTATTATATACCTGGACCATTGCCTTAAGACCGGTTTCAATGGATTCATATCTGGCCTTTTCAGCAGGATTCTGCATGATCTCACTGATATCAAAGGTTTCAGGCTGGGCTTGCTTTCTCCAGTTGTAAAATGAAACAACATGCTGACCATCAAATAACATGATACTATCGCCAACAATCAGTTGATAAATTCCTGTGTTGTAAGAAATTGCGAAATTCATTTGTGATGTGTCGAGCAGATTTACTCCGAAGGCAAAAAACGGTTCAGGATAAGACAGGTAATTCAGGACCGTAGGCATGATATCAATCTGCTGGGCCGTAGACGTTTCAAAACCCTTTAATGTTGAGTCTGAAGGACTGAGGAATGCGAGCGGAATAGCGTACATGCCAACACTTGAATTATAAAATGCTTCCACCGCCTGGGCAGCATGATCGGCCGTAAGTACAAATAATGTATGGTCGTACCACGGCATCCCGGACGCCGTTTTAAAAAACCTGCCGAGAGCATAATCTGCATATTTAATGCTTTTCAGGATCGGGAGCCGTTCTTCCGTAAACCGGCCGGTATGATTTTCCGGTATGGAATATGGATGATGTGATGATAAAGTATATACCGACGCACAGAAAGGCTCTTCATATGAATTGAGTGTTTCAGCAAAATACTGCAGGAAGGGTTCGTCCCAGATGCCCCATTTCCCGTCATAATCGGAATCATTATGATATTCATCCCGGCCATAATATAAATCAATCCCGGCAACTTTGGCAAAATTATCAAAACCCATTGTTCCGTTATTTCCGCCATGGAAAAATGCCGTTGTATAACCTTCTGACTTTAAAAGTGAAGGCAGGCTCTGGATGATGTTGGATGCATATAATGAGCTGCTGTATGGTTCTTCCATAAGTGTGGGGATGCCGGCAATAATGGAAGGCATGGCCTCGTTGGAACGGGTTCCGTTCGCAAAACCGTTTTCAAATACCAGGGATTGTTTCAACAAAGAATCCAGATTGGGGGTATAACCTTTACCGCTGTTATAATAACCGATATACTCTTTCGAAAAACTTTCCAGGATGATGATGATCACATTCATGCGCCTGAAATCTTCCGTGCCTTTGTAAGTTTTGACAGGTTCATAGATTCCGGTAACTGAATCTTCTGTATAAAAATTGTATTCAGTCAGATTCTGTTTCCCGAGAGATCTGATCATTGAAAAAGGGGTATTGATGATGAGGGGTATATTCTTTAATTCAGTATATTGTGCCGCATCAATGACTGAAATGGGTTTCAATCCGGTACCCCTTGCTCCCCAGAAGAAAAACAGCATGATGCCCATGAAGATGCCGGTCTGGTAAAGATATTTTACAGCTGTCAGTTTCTCTTTTTGCCGCGTGCATTCTTTCAGACAGGGTACATAGTACCAGGTAACGGCCATCATAATCATCCAGGATACGGCAATATACCAGTAATCTTTTATGAATTGCGGTACCAGTGACCATATCCCCCTGTCGGTTGCAAATAATGTAAAAACCGATGCCGTACTCCGTTTATTGATAAAATCAAAATATTTCGCATCAATGAAATTGCTGAGCAGGGCAAATGCATTGACAACAAGAAAAGCAACCAGCAACATCTTCTGAAAACCTTGATTGTCCTTAAAATTTCCCGGTATGATGTACAGCATGAAAAAAATGATGTTGGTGAAGATAACAGCTGCGATATCAAACCGGATGCCTGCAATAAATATGAACAGCAAACCGGGAAATGACAAATCGTTAAAATGGTGGTAATTTACGAAATAAAAAAAAATCCTTGAAAGCGTGTAAAGAATGATAAGGAGCATAAACCTTGATAAAAGCAATCGCAGGTGCCTGATATACATTCTCATGAACAAGTCTGTTTTTATAAGCGTACCTTCAGTCGTTAACGCATATGCGAGTCACGTGCTGAACAAGTATATCCACTAAATTTATGAGTCATCGTGCCTGATGTAAAAGTATGTTTTCAGTTCATCTTTGAAAGTACTGTGCTTAAACCGTAATCAACAAGCAAATCGGAAGCAAAAGAAGCAATTTTAAGTAAAAATGAATTGAAAATATAAAAGAAATATTTATTTTTAATTGCTGAAAGTGCAATTAACATGAATTGTCATGAATTTTGAAAAATTGTGTATTACACATTTACGGCAATGTCATAACCTGATGATGTTGTAATTTTATGTTCGGGATTCAGTCTGCAAGACTGAATCGTGTTTTATTGTTTCATTAACCAAATATTATAACTACTGTAATAAAATAAAAAGAAAGGAGTACTCAATGAGTAAAAATGAAATCAAAAATCTTTCAAGACGGAATTTTCTGGGAACAGTTGGTGCTGCTGCCGCTGCATTTACAATTGTTCCGAACCACGTTCTGGCTGGTCGCGGGCGCATGCAACCGAGTGATACGGTAAACGTGGCTGGTATCGGTATCGGATCCCAGGGAGGCGGTGACATACAACAGGTATGCGCTCCTGATGTACCAATCGAAAGGCCCCAGCGCAACAACAATGGCACACCCTTAACCAAACAGCAGATCAGGGAACTTGAAGCACAGCAGGCAGCACGTGCGGCGCAGCAGGCTGCGGCAGGCGGAGCTGCTGTCCGGGATACGAATGCCATCATGCAGATGGGCGCTGCTGAAAGGGAACCCGTAAAACTGGCAAACATTTATGCACTTTGCGATGTAGATACCCAGTATGCAGGGCATATATTCAAGGGTTATCCCAAGGCCAAAATTTATACGGACTGGCGTGAGATGCTGGAAAGGGAGCCTTCGATCGATGCCGTGGTCATCGGCACGCCCGATCACAACCATGCTCCCATTGCTGCTGCTTTCATGAGGGCAAAGAAGCATATTTACATTGAAAAACCCATGGCCAAGACCATCTATGAATGCCGCAGACTTGCTGAAATTGCCAAAGAAATGGATGTTGTGACACAGATGGGCAATCAGGGACATGCAACTGAAGGTACCCGGCAAACCGTTGAGTGGATCCAGTCCGGTGTAATCGGTCTGGTAAAGGAAGTACGGCTGTCGACCAACAGGCCTCTGGGCTTCTGGCCACAGGGTGATCTGGAACGCCCCGGGGCTATGAAAATTCCCAAATCACTGAACTATGATATCTGGCTGGGTCCCGCACCATATAAACCCTATAACGCAGATACACTGCATTTTTTCTGGCGTGGTCTGTGGGATTACGGAACCGGTGCCATGGGTGACATGGGTGCACACATTTTCGATGCACCGATCTGGGCTTTAAATCTCGGATTCCCAACCAAAATCCATGCAACCTCAACACCTTACAATGATGAGTACCTGCCTCTCGCTGAAACGGTGGTTTATGAGTTTCCGGAACGCTTTGAAGCAGGCATAGGATATATGCCGGCTGTCAAGGTAACCTGGTGTGACGGTGGCCTCAGACCTGAACGTCCTGCCGGACTGGAACCGGGTCGCTCAGTCAGGGATGCAACCTACATTGGTGAAAAGGGTATAATCATGCACGGCAGCCATGGGGCAAATCCTGAACTTGTGCCTGCAGATCCCGATTTTACGGGTCCGGATCCCTGGATACCACGAACCGGGAATATTTTTGAGGACTGGATTGATGCCATCAAGAATGGAAAGAAATCAAGCAATGATTTCTCCGTTTCGGCAAAACTGACTGAAATCATGCTGTTGACCAACATAGCTGTATTGTCCCAAAGGTCAAATACAACACTGGAATATGATGCAGCCAATATGAAGATCACCAATCTTCCCGAGGCCAACGATCTGTTCCATTATGAATACCGTCCGGGCTGGTCAATGTAATTGATTTCTTAAATGTTTCAAGATAAAGGTGTCTCACGTTGAGGCACCTTATCTTTTTAGAATAAGCGATGAATAGGCAGAAATATTCCATCTATCTATGAATTTCCGGTATTGGTATAGTTATTTTGCAATTGTATGTCTATAGTTCATAATTTTATTCCGGTTATTTTATTTAAATGACGAATCCAGTGTACCGGATTAAGACAAGTTTAAGTTGTGGTTGATTGGAAAAACCGGATATCAAAAAATCTGTTTAATCATTAATGTAATTCAAATACCATCAAACCGTGGAAATTATCATTGAAAATCTGGATAAAACATACCGGAATGGCAACAAGGCGTTAAAGGATATCAACCTGACCATTCCGAACGGCATGTTCGGATTACTGGGACCGAACGGTGCCGGCAAATCGACCCTGATGCGCATTCTGGTGACACTGATGAGACCTACAAGTGGCAGGGTCACCATAGATGGATATGATCTCAGGAAAAACAGGAAAGAGATCAGAAAGATGCTGGGTTATTTACCTCAGGATTTTCGCTTTTTTTCCAAGCTGAAAACTTATGAATTCCTGGATTATGCTGCCCGTCTGTCCGGAATGAAAGATGCCTCCAAAAGAAGGTCTGCGGTTGAGAAAATGCTGGAGGAAGTCGGGCTTTTTGAAGCACGCGACCGTCAGGCCAACAAACTGTCGGGTGGTATGAAAAGACGGCTGGGAATAGCTCAGGCCCTGATCAATGATCCGAGGTTGATCATTGTGGATGAGCCTACTACCGGACTGGATCCGGAAGAGCGGATCAGGTTCCGCAACCTGCTATCCACGATCAGCACCAAAAATGTCATTATCATTCTTTCCACACATATTGTGGGCGATATCTCCAGTACATGCGAAAATATGGCCTTGCTTGACAAAGGATCCGTGGCCTTTAACGGGTCCCCTGATGATCTGGTAAAGGAAGCCAGGGGTCGGGTATGGCTTATTAATGCAACCGAAAACGAATATCGGGAAATCAGCGAAAAATATCCCGTTATTTCAACCATCCCTGAAGTGGACGGCTGGGAGATACAGGTCGTTGCCGACAGTATTAACGGATATTCAGGGATCAATATTGATCCCAACCTGGAACATGCATATGTGTATTTTATGGAGGCAAAACTTGGTGAATGGACGGACAGTGATGATTTTAAATAAAATTCTATTGATATGATCTCTTTGCATAATATATTATCAATTGCCAGATACGAAAGGAAGACCTTATTCCGGAGCTGGTTCTTTCGTATTTTCAGCAGTCTTTCCATGCTGGTGCTGTTTATTGTAAACTTTGCTCTTCTGTCAGAAGCAGGCATGTCACGCTGGGTTTTCAGTGCAATACCCTCGACAATTCCATATTTCAACCTGCTGATCCTGAACGTTGCACAGGCTATCATTGCGGTATTTCTTGCCTCTGACTTTCTGAAAAGGGATAAAAAACTGGATACTACAGAAGTCATTTATATGCGTCCGATGACCAACGCGGAATATGTGGTCGGTAAAACCTGGGGAAATATTGAGGTGTTCCTGCTTCTGAACATACTGATTCTGGGTATGGCACTTGTTTTTAACCTTCTTGCTCCCGGGGCGGCAGTGAACTGGGTATCTTATGCCCTTTACCTGTTGCTGATCAGCATACCAACACTGGTTTTTATCATCGGATTGTCCTTTTTGATCATGAGCGTTATTCAGAATCAGGCCGTTACCTTTGTTCTGATCCTGGGTTACATCGGGATAACCCTGTTTCTGCTTCAGGAAAAATTCTATTATTTATTTGATTATATGGCATTTAAGATTCCCTTATTGCAGTCTCAGGTAACCGGATTCGGAAATCTTCCGGAAATCCTGCTTCACCGGGGAATATACTTCAGTCTGGGAGTCGGATGTGTGTTCATGACCATGTATATATTAAAACGTCTGCCACAATCGGAATCCATGACCCTGATAAGCCTGATTGGCAGCATTCTTTTTATTATTGCAGGTTTTTTCCTGGGATACAAATACATCAGTAATTTTAAAGGTGATGAAAGGCTGAGAAAGGAAATGGTTGAACTGAACAACCAGTATTTCAGGGAATACACTCCGGAAGTCATTCAACACGATCTTCAATTAAGTCATACCGGTGAACAGCTCGAGGTCGAATCAGAAATGTTGCTGCAAAATAATTCCGCAAATGACCTCGGTGAAATCATTTTGCACCTCAATCCGGGATTGCAGGCAAACAGCATAACCATTGAGGGTCAGGAAAGGCAGTTTGAAAGAAAACATCATCTGCTGATCATCGGACTTGATCCCGCAATTGAACCGGGTGAAGAAATACGCCTCAGTTTGGATTATTCAGGCAAGGTTAATGAAGCAGCCTGTTATCTGGATATCGACAGGGAGGAGCGTGAAGAAATGTTTGGCGACCTTCTGATGAATGCCGACAAGCGGTATGCTTTTGTCACACCCAATTATGTATTGCTGACACCGGAGGCAAACTGGTATCCGGTACCGGGAGTGAGCTATTCGACCGAACATGTGGGATGGGATAAGAGAAATTATACGGATTATACGCTTCATGTAACAACCGGTGAATCGCTTGTCGCGATATCACAGGGAGTAAGCACTCAGGAGGGTTCAGGCAACTTCCTGTTCAGGCCTGAACAATCCCTGACACAAATCAGTCTCACCATTGGAAATTATGAGGAAAAATCATTTGAAGCCGACAACATCAGGTTTTCTTTATGGCATTTTAAAGGCCACGATTATTTTTCAGACGTCCTGACCGATATCAATGATACGGTTCCCAATTTAATTGCCGGCAAGCTGAATGACCTTGAACGCGAGTTTGATCTTACTTATGCCTTTAACCGCATTTCCGTTGTGGAGGTTCCGGCACAGTTCAAATCATTTGACAGAATCTGGAGGTCTTATTCGGAATACGTGCAACCAGAGCAGGTATACATGCCTGAAAAAGCATACCAGCTGTCAGACGCTGATTTCAGGTTCATGATCAAAAGACAACAGCGGCAGGGCAGAAACCGAGATGAAAGCCTGACAGACAGGGATTATCAGCTCAGGGTCGTGAATAATTTCATGGCAAATTTCACGGATGCACAGCAGCGCCCTGATATGATGATCAGGATTGCAGGGGCAGGACAAATTACAAGCACAGCAGAAACCAGTCCCTATTATCTTTTCCCTCAATTATATAACTTTCAGAATGATATCAGGTCCGACAAATGGCCTGTTATGAATCGTATTTTCGAATACTATTTAAGAAGCAGTGTGGGAACCGATATGCGGTCTTCCTTTATGAGGAATATTACGGGATCAAGCGGTGAGGAAGATGCAAACATTGCTTTACAGGATAAGTCATTTGTTGAAATCCTGACGGATCTGAACAGCAAGGATATCATTCCGGATCTGATTTCACTCAAAAGTCAGGTATTTTTCGTAATGCTTCAATCTCAGACCAGTGAAGAAGTGCTTGGAGATTTTCTAAAAGCCGTATTGGTTGAAAACAGATTTAAAAATTTGTCATTCGAAGAATTCGAAAATAAAACACAGGAACATTTTGGCATTGAGCTCGGCCAGTTCGTTGAAAACTGGTTCAATCAAAGGGAATTGCCCAAATATCTGATTTCCTCATTGAATGCGGTGAAAGTCAAGACAGGAGATCAGTTAAAAACGATGGTCAGCCTGAAGGTGTCGAACCTGTCAGATGTTGACGGTGTCATTTTATTGTCATTCAGACTGAGCACCAGTGGTGGTATGCCCGGGAGCTTTGGTGGCGGAATGTCGGGAGGAGGAAGAGGATCCGGAGGTTTTGGCGGGAGTTCAAATGTTGATGAACAGGTAGATGAGATATTATACCTGGAAGCCAACCAGACAAAGGAATTCAGTTTTCTGTTACCCAGCGAACCCAGAATGGCCGATATCAATACCCTGACATCGGAAAACATACCCCAGACTTTGTCAAATCCTTTTTCAAATATTGTTGAAAACACAAAGATAACAGCATATGAAGGGGAAAGAATATCTGAAACTCCTGTGAACCTGGTACTGCCGGGTGAAATAATTGTTGATAATGAAGATCCTGGTTTTCAGATCAGCACATTGACCAATACCAGTCTGCTCCGGAAATGGCTCATTAAGGAGGATGAATCGGCAGAAAAATATTCCGGAGTGAATCAGTTTCGCCCGCCTGCAAGCTGGACTGCAACAACAAGCTCGGATTTTTACGGGCATATCGTCAGATCGGCATACTATATCAAATCGGGAGACGGCAATCAAAAGGCCACATGGACCGTTCCCATTGATGAACCGGGTTACTATGATGTATATTATTATGTATACAATTCACCCATGGTGATGAGGGGAGGTTTTACGGGAGGCGGCCCTCCGGTTGGCGGTGATTTTGGTGGACGCGGTGATTTGGGACGTCAACGTGATTATTACTATTATTTTAACATCTTTCACGATGAAGGAGAGGAAGAACAAATTCTTAATGTAGGTGCATCTAATAATGGCTGGGTTTTACTGGGCTCATATCAGTTTTCATCGGGTGATGGTGCAGTGATCCAGCTGTCCAATAAATCAGAACAAAGAATTGTATATGCCGATGCGATCAAACTGGTTAAGCTATAAAATAAATTAACAAATCAATAAAAATGAAAACCTTTCAACTTTTTTTTAAATTTTTGAAGACAATATTGTTTATTGCTTTAATTGCGGGCTTTAATATGCTGAAGGCCCAGGAGGTACTTACACTGGAAAGGGCTTTGGAAATCGGGGAGTCGACCAGTCCGACGATACAACTTCAACTGCTGAACCTGGAACGCTACCAGAAAAATCTGGAAGCCCAGCGGGCATCCTTGAAATCACAATTCAGCCTGACTTTGAATCCGGTGAACTATTCCAATTCACGGCAATTTGATGACCGCACTCAGCAATGGTATACAAGTGAGTCATTTTCCACAAACTCAACCCTGAGGGTATCGCAACCGATCCTGTGGACAGACGGAACCATCTCACTGGTCAACCGGTTCGGATGGCAGAACACCAGCTCGGACTTCGGCGGCAGTGAAGGTGCAAACAAAGCTTTCACGAACAATCTGTATCTGAGCCTGGAACAGCCCGTATTCACTTACAACAGACAGCAAATGAACCTGAAACAACTGGAGCTGAACTTTGAGAATGCCCGGATCAGCTATGCCATGCAGCGGTTGAATCTTGAAAGAAACATCACCCAGTTTTTCTATAATGTATACATGTCCCAGCTGAATCTTGAAATCGCTCAGGAAGAGCTTTCCAATACACAGAACAGCTATGATATTATAAAAAATAAGGTGGAGGCCGGACTTGTCGCTCAGGAGGAATTGTATCAGGCTGAGCTGAACCTGTCCACTTCAAAGTCGTCTCTTCAAAACAGCCAGGTATCCTATGAGAATGCGAAAGACCAGCTCAAACTGTATCTGGGTATGGATCTGTATACCGATATCGTTATTATGGCTGAAGTTGAAGTAGATACTGTTCAGGTTGACCTGGAAAGGGCGATAGAACACGGATTGGCATCCCGTATGGAAATCCGTCAACGGGAAATTGATATTGAGAACAGCCAGTTCTCATTGATCCAGACGAAGGCGATGAATGAATTCAGTGGCAATGTAAGTCTTTCGGTGGGCATTACCGGTGATAACGAGGCTATCGGACAGATTTATGAAACACCGACAAGAAATCCACAGGTGTCGCTTTCTTTCAATATCCCGATTTTTGACTGGGGCGAAAGAAAAGCCAGGATCGGGGCACAGGAAGCCAACATCCAGTCGGCCGAAATCAATCTTTCAGAAGAGAAACAGCAGATCATCATAGACATACGACAGGTATACAGAAACCTGCAGAATCAGCTCAACCAGATTGAAATTGCAAGGCAGAGTGAAACCAATGCACAGCTGACGTATGAGATCAATCTGCAGCGTTATGAAAACGGCGACCTTACGGGAATGGACCTGAACCTGTATCAGACCCAGCTGTCCGAAAGAAAGATCTCCAGTGCACAGGCGCTGATCAATTACAAGATCGAATTGCTGAACCTGAAGATCCAGAGTCTTTATGATTTTGAAAATGACCAGGAAATTATTCCTTCGGAATTGTATAGTATCAATAATTAATCACTGAAAATAATTTAACATGAAACCGATTAGAACTTTATTGTTTTTATTGACCATAGGGACTTTGATTGGCTGCAGCAGCCAGACTCAGAATGTGGAAACTGAATTGTCGAGCCCGGTCTCCGTAACGGATATCAAACCACTGACCATCCGAAAATTCATCAATACTTCCGGTACCGTGTACGCGATCAATGAAGCGATTATGAATTCGGAAACGTTAGGCAGGTACAATCTCAGAACGAATCCGGCGACAGGCAGGCCTTTCAAACTTGGCGACCAGGTACGAAAGGGACAGGTTATCATCCGTCTGGAAAATGAAGAATACGAAAATGGTATTGCCATTGAATCAAAAAAACTTCAGCTTGAGCTATCCGAGCAGGAGTATCAGAAACAGGAATCACTTTATGAAAAGGGCGGTGTAACGCTTCGTGAATTGCGTGATGCTGAAGTTTCAATGACCAGCGCGAAGTACAGCTATGAAACTGCGCTCATACAGCTGGAAAAGATGAACATAACGGCACCTTTTGACGGGGTGATCGTGGAACTTCCCTTTTATACACAGAACATTGCAGTCTCTTCAGGAAGCCTGATGGCCACCATTATGAATTACAGCGATATGTATATGGGGATCAACCTTCCGGAAAAGAACCTTTCTGAAGTAAAGATCGGACAGGAAGTATGGATTACCAATTACAACATTCCGGATGATACCATTGTTGGTACCGTGAATGAGCTATCTCCTGTTGTAAGCAGCGAAACAAGGACATTCCAGGGAAAACTGCTGATTGATAACCCGGAATTAAAATTGCGTCCCGGCATGTTCGTAAAGGCCGATATCGTTGTTACTCAAAAAGACAGTGTGATTGTCATACCCAAAGATGTGATTATTTCCGGTACAAGGGGCAGGACAGTTTTTGTGGTTGACAGAAATGCAGCCAGGGAAAGGAGAATTGAAACCGGTATTGAAAATGCCGAACAGGTGGAAGTGGTATCCGGACTGACCGTAAACGATCAGCTGGTGACCAGTGGCTATGAGACCCTGCGCAACGGATCAAGGGTAAATGTTGTCCGATAAATATTATGTCTTTTACAATTTAACAGGAATCCTTAGTAATGAATAAATTAACGCAATTTTCCATCAATTATCCGGTTACGATTCTCATGATTGTTCTTGCAATTGTCCTGCTTGGATTTATCTCATTTGGTAAACTGGGCATTGATTTGTTTCCGGATCTGAATTCACCACGGATATATGTGGAGATCCAGTCGGGCGAACGGCCCCCTGAAGAAATGGAAGAACGGTTTGTTGATGACATCGAGGCAACAGCCATCAGACAGAAAGATGTCGTTCAGGTTACGTCAGTATCCAGGATCGGGACCGCACAGATCATTATTGAGTACAAATGGAAAAAGGACATGGACGAAGCGTTCCTGGACCTGCAGAAAGCCCTGAACTCATTTACACAAAATCAGGATATTGATGAAATGCAGATCATGCAGTATGATCCCAATGCAGATCCTGTGATGATCATCGGACTCACACATCCGGAGATCACCGATATGAATGAGCTGAGAAAAGTTGCTGAAAATTATATCAGGAATGAGCTTGTGCGGCTTGACGGTATTGCTGAAGTTGAATTATCCGGCCAGGAGAAGCGGGAAGTCCTTGTTAAAACAGATCCTTACAGGCTGCAGTCGTTCAGACTTACTGTCGACGTGTTGAGTCAGCAGTTGCAAAACTTTAACCGGAATATTTCAGGCGGCAGCATCACTGAAATGGGTATGCAGTATGTGGTAAAAGGTGTTTCAATGTTAACCAGTATCTCGGATTTTGAAAACCTGATCGTCGGATATGAACCGGTGGTATCTGAAACTGCCGGATTAAGAGTGATCGGCCGGGCGCCAATTTATCTTAAAGATGTTGCTACAATATCATTTGCAAACAAGGAACCGGCCAATATCGTAACGATAAATGGTCAGCGATGCATAGGTCTGTCAATCTATAAAGAAACAAAATACAATACCATCAAGGCAGTTGATGAGGTTAATGACGCGCTTGTAAACCTGGGAAGGGCCCTGCCGGGTTATGAGCTGATATTTGTAAGTGATCAGGGCAGGTTTATCAGTGCCGCCATCAGGGAGGTTATGAATACAGCCCTGATTGGCATATTGCTTGCAGTTTTCGTATTGTTCCTGTTTCTCAAGCGGATTGAATCCACATTGATTGTCAGTGCCGCCATTCCGATATCCATCATAGCAACCTTCAATCTGATGTATTTTAATGACCTTACCATTAATATCATGACATTGGGAGGACTGGCCCTTGGGGCAGGTATGCTGGTGGATAATGCAATAGTGGTACTGGAAAACATATTCAGGAATCACGAAAGCGGCATGTCACTGAAAGAATCTGCAGTAGTCGGTACCTCACAGGTAGCCGGGGCGATAACAGCATCCACCATCACAACCATTGTGGTCTTTCTTCCCATCATATATCTTGAAGGGGCATCCGGGGAATTGTTTAAGGATGAAGCATGGACTGTCGCATTTTCACTGATTTCTTCACTTTTTGTGGCAATATTTGTAATACCCATGTTATACCACCGGTTTTATTTGAAGCGACCTGTTCCTACTGTGAAGAGATCGATCAAATTTACCGGTTACGGTAACTTCCTAAAGAAAGTCCTTGATAGAAAAGCTCTGGTGATCATAACTGCCACCATACTTGTAGCCGGATCACTGGCACTTGTACCGGTCATTGGTACAGAATTTATGCCCAGGACGGAATCCAGGGAACTTACCGTAAATTTGAAACTGCAGGAGGGAACCAAGTTGTTCCGGACTGAATCGACAACTCAAAACATCGTTTCAATCGTGAACAGTTATTTCGGTGACGAAATTGATTTGATTTACAGTCATGTAGGACCTGAAACCAGCATTTCTACGAATCTGGAATCCGTATTTGAAGGAGAAAACACCAGTGAGATCCGTATTGCGCTGAACAAAGACTCAAAACGGACAACGAACGACCTCATATCGGTTATTACACAGTTAACAGACAGTGTACCCGGTCTGGAAATAACATTTTCCCAGGAACAGACGGCTTTGAATACGATCCTGGGCACTGGCGGATCACCTGTGGTTGTTGAAGTACGGGGTGAGGAACTGGATCAGATTGAACTGATCACTGAAGAGGTTAAGGCCCGTATGGCCAACATGGAAGATCTTTATGATCTTCAGTCATCCATTGAGGCAGGGGCACCGGAAGTTGAAGTGGTCATTGATCAGTACCGTGCAGGCATTTTCGGGCTCAATCCGAGCAACATCATTACCCAGATTCAGAACCAGCTTGAGGGACAGAATGCAGGTGAAGTTGAATATGAAGGGGAAATGAACGATATCACGATTGAACTTCCGGAACGGACGCTCAATGAGATAAATGAACTTACGATTACTTCGGGTGACCAGACATACAGGCTGGACGAAATAGCAACGATCAGTTATTCTGTATCACCGAAAGAAGTGCGGCATACCAACCAAACCAGGATTGGCAGGGTTACGGCAGAAATTGCAAACAACACATCGCTCAATAAGATTGCTGATAAAGTGCGGGAAAATCTGGACGGTATTTACCTGCCTGCAGATTACAGGATTCTGGTCACCGGAGAGGAGGAAATGCGGGAAGAATCGATGCTGAATCTGAGGTTTGCATTAATATTGGCACTGGTCCTGGTGTATATGGTACTTGCAGCGCAGTTTGAATCACTGATCCATCCTTTCACAATTATCTTAACAATTCCGCTTGCCGTGGTTGGAAGCATTCTCGTTTTCTTATTGTTGGGCAAGACTTTCAACATTATGGCATTGATCGGAATCATCCTGCTGGTCGGTATTGCTGTTAACAATTCCATTATACTGGTGGACAGGATCAATCAATTGCTAAGGGAAGGGATGAACCGGAAGGATGCCATTATTATGGCAGGTCAGCAAAGGATCAGACCGATCATCATGACCAGCCTGACCACAATTCTGGCATTGCTGCCGTTGACTTTCGGTTTCGGGGAGAGTGTTGCATTACGCTCACCTATGGCTCTTGCCGTGATAGGCGGGTTGGTGACATCAACCCTGCTGACGCTGGTTGTCATACCGTGTGTATATGACGTACTGGACAGACTGAGAGGAAAGACGTCATCCGCGGAGGCATAAACAGGGATTGTAATCATTTTAACAGTAGTGATCTCATGAAATTCATTTTACATAGAAAGATTTTTATAAGCATGTTGTTTATTGGCCTGTCCGTTCTCGGATACATATCCTATAGACAACTGTCAGTCGAGTTAATGCCCTCTTTGGAACTGCAGACGCTTTTCGTCCAGATCAGCTCCAGAATGGAAGTCGAGCCTAATTATCTTGAAAATCAAGCGGTTATTCCAGTTGAAGGTGCAATAGGAACCCTCGATGGTGTGGAAAACATTTCATCCCAGATCACCAACCGTCAGGCCACTGTAACCGTAAGTTTCAAAAGTGATATCAATACCCAGCTGGCATATCTTAAACTTGAGGAAAGGATCAATCAGATCAGGCAGAACCTTGATGAAAATTTCACAGTCCAGGTTGTACAGGCTAATACCCTGCAAACGACCAGTGATTTCATGGAATTGCAGATCAGAGGCTCCGGCGGAACCGACCGCATCCGCAACATTGTCGATGAAGAAATTGTGAACCAGCTGGAGAACATTGACGGAATTGCAGCTGTGAATGTCTACGGTGGACAGGAAAAATCAGTCGAGGTAATTCTCGATATGGGTGCCTGTGAAGCATATAACATCACGCCTGCCCAAATCAGTTCTGCAATCGGACAATATGCCCAAAGCCGGACTTTTACGGGCCATGTCCATGAACCTGATAAAAGATATTTCGTCCACGTGACTGCCGAATACGGAAGCGTTGGTGATATCGAAAACATTGTCCTGAAGGAAGGTCCTATACTGCTTAAAGATGTCGCCGATGTATACTTTGGCGTAAAGGAAGTCACTTCCTACAGTCGTGTAAACGGACTGGATGCTGTGTCCGCCACATTGATCAGCGACACGCAGTCCAATTTGATTGACCTTTCGCACCGTACTTTGGAGCAGATTGAAGTCCTCAACCAGAAGCTTAAATCCAGAGACGTTGAAATAGTGGTTCAGTCGAATTCGGCGGAGACCATGGAGACCAATATCAATCAGATTATTCAACTGGCCCTTTTCGGAGGATTGCTTGCGGTTTTTATCCTGTGGGTATTCCTGAAGAACCTGCGGCTTGTCATTTTTGTTGCGCTGGCCATTCCGGTTTCCATATTTTCTGCTTTCAATTTCTTTTATGCCCTCGGAATAAGCATTAACAGTTTTACATTGATCGGTATGGCGATGGCAATTGGAATGTTGCTGGACAACAGTATTGTGGTAATGGAAAATATCTACAGGTTATCCGGAAACGGGTTTGATCCGGAAAAAGCTGTTACGCAGGGCGCTAAGGAAGTATGGAGGTCCATTCTTGCAGCAACCCTTACAACCATTACTGTATTTCTCCCTTTTATTTTTGCCTCCGATGATAATGTAAGGCTCATAGGAAATAATGTCGGTGTTTCCGTGATTTCCACGATAAGCATGTCTTTGTTCGTAGCACTTTTGCTGATTCCAATGGGAAGCCATCTTCTTCTGAGAAGAAGGAAAGCGCATAATATTTTCTATGAAAAAGTCACCACCAATAACCGGGTCATTCAGATTTATGTACTTCTGCTGAAACAAAGTCTCAGAAATCCTGCAGGTACAATTATCGGTGCACTTGTTGTATTTTTTATCACCATACTGGTTGTTCTTGCCCTTAGTGTGAGCAATTTGTCTGAAGTGGAAGAAGAACAATTTGATGTTTATATTAGCATGCCGACGGGAGCAACGCTGGAATCAACCGATGCCATCGTACGCGAAGTGGAATCCAGACTGGAAGATCTCGAGGAAAAGAAAGAAATCGTTACCAGGGTCGAGGAAGAAGAAGCTACGGTAACCGTGGCGTTAAAGGAAGATTACCAGGATATTGCCAGACGCAATATGGCTGAAATCAAGTCTGCTGTTGAAGAAGAACTTGGAAGAAGGATCGGAAGCGGGGGAATAAGCCTTACGGAATCATCTTCAGGGGGCGGAAGTGCAATGACTGCCATAGGGGGAAGCGGCATGAGCAGCAATTTCAGCAGTTTCGTGGGAATCGGAACGAACCAGGAGCGGATCGTTATCAAGGGTGAGGATTTTGATGTGATGCAGGGAGTTGCCGAAGATCTGGAGTATTATCTGGAGGACCTGGAATCAATCAGGAGTGTCAGCACCACGGTATCAACAAACCGGCCGGAAGTGCACATGGAATTCAATCAGCTATTGCTTACGGAATACGGGCTGGCCTTAAATGATATTTCCAGTGAACTGAATTCTTTTTCAAGCGAATTTACAGCAGGTGTGACATTTAAGCAGGGTGATGAGGAATATGACATCACGATCAAGGAAAAGGATGCGGATGAAGATGAAGATGAAGAGGATGAAAAGACCCTTTTTGAATTGCAGACCCTGCAAATCGGTAACGACAATACGGGCTACTATATGCTTCAGGATCTGGCCGACATTTATTATGCGGAAGGAATGTCAAATATAACCCGGGAAAACCAGGAAAAACAGATTGAAGTGACTTACCGCTTTGAAGAAGAGGCCGAGGAATCGAATGATATACTCGAAGCTTACCGTCTCGAGATCGACCAGATCGTGGCAGCTTATAACCTTCCTGCCGGTGTAGCCATTGAAGTTATTCACGAAGAGGATTTGTTCAGCGAATACTATGTTCTGATCATCGCTGCACTGGTTTTTATCTTTATGATACTGGCTTCTGTTTTCGAATCGCTCATGACTCCGTTCGTGATATTGTTTTCAATACCCATGGCGGCCATTGGTTCATTTCTGGCCCTGATCTTTACCAATAACAGCATACTCAATGCCAATACCATTACGGGATTTTTAATTCTGCTGGGTGTTGTGGTAAACAACGGCATCATCCTGATCGATTATACGAACATTCTGCGCAAACGTGGTTACGGTCATTCCAGGGCATTAATCACTGCAGGGATTTCCCGTGTCCGTCCCATTTTAATTACTGCAATAACCACCATCGTTGCAATGTTTCCGCTTGCCATGGGACAGGGGGGATATGTTTCCATCATCGGTGCACCTTTTGCAATAACCGTCATTGGTGGACTGGCGGTCAGTACACTGCTGACCCTTATTTTCATTCCCACCATGTATTTTGGTCTGGAGAATGCACTGAAGTGGATGAAATCACTGAACTGGAAAATTAAAACGATCCACGCGGTAATTTTTGTTATCGGCATTCTGTTCATTTATTTTAAAGTGGATACCTTTATCTGGCAGCTGGCCGACTTTATCCTTTTGCTGATCCTGATACCGGGTGTCACTTATTTCCTCATGACCAGTCTGCGGCGTGCCAGTACAAAACTGATCGGAGACACCGATCCCATTAATATTAACATCAGGAAAATTGTAAAGGTATATGATCGCGATTCCAGGTTCACAAGGGAGTGGAAAGGTGGTATCCAGGTCAGGAAGCGTGCAGGCCTGGAGAAAAAATATGACAAACTGCGTGATTTTTATGATCTCATGTGGCAGATTCCGTTGACCGGATTTATTGCATATTTTATTTTCATCTTTATCGATAGCAATTTCTGGATGTTTGTTTTATGCCATGCCATTTATTTCCTCCAGTTTGCAATATGGAAACCCTTTAAGACGGTTCTGGCAAATCGTGCCGGGGAGCAGGACAATCAGGTTTATCTCAGGATCAGCAAAATCATTACAAACATACTCATGTGGGGCACCCCGCTTGTATTCCTGTACATCTTTTCAAAACGCTGGGATACTCTGGGAGTTGTAATATTTGTCGGTGTGATCTGGCTATGCTGTCTGATCATCTATACAACATCCAGATATCTGTATGAAAAGAATGTGAATATTGAAAGGATCACAGGACGTTTTGGCATCCTGCGTCGCAGATTTTTACGGATGATCAAGCAAATACCCGTCATCGGTAAACAGAAGGTCCCTTTCAGGGCGCTTAACGGTGCCTCAATGATGATCGGGACGGGTATGTTCGGATTGTTGGGTCCCAACGGGGCGGGTAAGACTACCCTGATGCGGATCATTTGCGGTATTTACGAACAGAGCTATGGTAAGATTTTTATCAACGGACTTGATACCCAGAAATACCGTGAAGAATTGCAGGGATTAATGGGTTATCTGCCTCAGGCATTCGGGACATATGAAAACATGACAGCATGGGATTATCTCGATTATCAGTCCATACTGAAGGGGATAACGGACAAGTCAACCCGGGAAGCCCGCATCGATTACGTGCTGAAGTCGGTTCATATGCATGACAAGAAAGACGATAAAATCGGTTCCTATTCCGGGGGTATGAAGCAGCGTATCGGTATTGCACAGATATTGCTGAACCTCCCGCGCATTCTGGTTGTGGATGAACCAACAGCGGGACTGGATCCAAGGGAACGGATCCGGTTCAGAAACCTTCTGGTAGAGCTGAGCCGCGAAAGGATCGTAATATTCTCGACGCACATTATTGAGGACATTTCAAGTTCCTGTAATAATGTTGCAGTGCTGAACAAAGGTGTGTTGAAGTATACAGGCACACCAAAAGGGATGGCGAAGCTTGGTGAAAAATTTGTATGGACCTTTAGTATGACGGTAAAGGAATTCGATGATTTTGCCAACAAACAGCTTATAGTGCATCATATGCGTGAAGGAAGTAAGATCAAGGTTCGCTGCATTTCCGTGGAAAAACCCCATCCGGATGCCCAGCAGGCGCATCCGTTGCTGGAAGATGCCTATTTATGCCTGCTTAAGGATATTGCCTGATGATGATCGAATACAATTTTTACTTTGAATGATGAGTACAAAATCAAAATTAAAAAATAACGCAATTTTGGCTGCGAAACTGGCACGTTACAATGTCGGCATCATTTTTGCCAATAAATTCATCTGGTTTTTACTGGCTTCCCTTGTGCTGATGATCTTTTTTTCCGTTCAAAACGTGCTGGAAAGTGAAATCATTACGGAAGATAATATATACAACATTCTCTTGTTACCGGGAATATTGCTGATATTTTATCCAACGGTATTCGGGATCCAGAGTGATGATGATGCAGGTGTCATTGAGATCCTGTTCGGGATTCCCGATTACCGCTACAAGGTATGGTTTGCCCGGTTGATCATGGTTTTTGTCGTGGTATTCGTGCTGCTTCTGATTTATTCCTGGCTGTTATCGGTTTTGCTCATACCCATTAACAAGCTGGAAATGACCTATCAGATTATGTATCCGATTCTCTTTATCGGAAGTCTTTCTTTTATGTTTTCCACAATCATCAAGAACGGAAACGGAACAGCCGTGGTTATGGTCCTGATCGGCCTGTTCATCTTCATATTGACTGATCAGCTTGCCGAATCAAAGTGGAATATCTTTTTGAATCCCTTTGCTATGCCTTCGAATACCAACGAGCTTATATGGGCCGGAACGGTAAGTGATAACCGGATCTTTCTGTCGATCGGTATTGTGGTAAGTCTGGTTTACGGACTTTTTAACCTGCAGAAACGCGAAAAATTCATTTGATCGTTTGTCTGTTTTGATTTTTTATTTGCTGACAAGCCGGTGTCCTTTAGAGCCGGCTTGTCTTATTATGATGCAGCATCTTTTGAAATAAGAATAAATTCTCATAACTTTAGCTGAGCAAATTCATATGACATTAATGAATAAGCTTATAAATTTAGCCTGACAAATTCATATAACCTTAACTGATAAATAAATAAATTGACATGAAGCACCAGATCTTAACGCTTATACTGCTTTATTTTTGCATTATTGTCTTTGCCCAGGATGATACACTGCCTTCATCCATTGTTGCGGACGGAGCAACTGTTATTAAGGCCGATTCGGGTTTTGCCTTTACCGAGGGACCGGCATGCGCACCTGACGGCCGTGTATATTTTACTGATCAGCCGAATGATAAGATTTTCATCTGGGATGAAGATTCCGGAACAAGTATTTTTGTTGAAGCATGTGAACGCTCTAACGGAACCTATTTTGACCGTGAGGGCAATCTGCTGGCGTGTGCCGATCAGTTCAACAAACTTGTGAAGTTCACTCCCGGGGGTAAGATGATCGATGTATACAGCGAAGGGTACGACGGCAAACACCTGAACGGGCCAAACGACCTTTGGCCGGACAACAAAGGAGGTATATATTTTACGGATCCTTTTTTCAGGCGGGATTACTGGGAAGAAGGACATGAGGAGCTTCAGGATACACGTGGTGTATATTATCTAGCACCCTCCGGCGGGCTGGTCCGTGTGATTGACGATTATAAGCAGCCAAACGGGATTATCGGCACGCCTGACGGCAAAACACTCTATGTTGCGGATCAGGGAAGCAGAACTATCTGGAAATATGACATCAACCCGGACGGTACCTTAACCAACAAAACATCATTCGCTCCGAGCGGATCCGACGGCATGACCATTGACCATGAGGGCAATGTTTATTTAACGGCACGGACGGTTGCTGTATACAATAAAACCGGTGAAAAAATTGGTGATATTTCTGTTCCGGAATTTCCAGCCAATGTATGTTTCGGGGGAAAGGAACGCAGTACATTGTTCATCACCGCAAGAACATCGGTCTATACGCTTCGGATGAAAGTGAAAGGTGTGGATTAGCTCAGCCATAAATGCACCGGTCTTCATCATATGGTTGATCTCCATACCGCAAATTTCTTCTTTTACCGGTGATTCGGAGAACGACAGGGAACCCTTGCTGGTGCCGCAAAACGGGTTTGCGGCTGGTTTCAATAAAACGGCAGTTGTAAGAACTGAAGCAGATTCTTTTCTGCTACTCAATGACGAAAATACCGTGATGTTCAGGGGCAAGCTGGATGAAACCGGATACTGGTCATTTTCCGATGAATGGGTTCAGTTTGGGGATTTTTCACCGCTTGATCTTCACGGAGACTATCATTTCACAATACCCGGAACCGATGCGGTCACATATTTCACCATCACAGAAAATCCGTTCATGGCAATTGCTGATGCATGCATCAAAGCATATTATTTCAACCGCAGCGGCAGTCCTGTGCTTCAGGATTTTAAGTTGGTGTGCGGTGCTTTGATATTCTTACTCTTCCGTAAGCAATACCATCTGTATGTTGCGTATGGCTCCGGTTGTCTTGTATGTTGCGATTCCCAGAGGTATTGAAGGCTCAACCTCCCATCTGAGGGATAACCTGTAATTACCGATCGTGAAATCAACAATACGGTCAGATTCATCCAGCCAGGCCTCAATTTTATCATCCGTTACCCTGAGTTTTATCTTGTACCAACGGCCGTTCCTGAAAGTTCTTGAATCACCCGTAAAATTGTTATAGGCGTCATAACCATCAATGCTGGAAAGTCCGAGAACAGAACCTCCCCATCCGCCCAGAACAAGCGTACAGAAAGATCCCTTCACCGGAAATGTCAGTCCGCAAAAGAAATCATTACCCTCTATCCGCATAGCTTCAAGATGTATCTCATAGTTGCTTACCGGATAATCCCGGATCCAAGTTATACCGGTCAGGTCGTTACCTGCTCCAAGAGAGATCATGCCATCTTTAACCGACACTTTGCCCTGTCCGTCAAAATAGGTTTCCTCCCAGCCTTCAAGGGAAACCCCGTTGAACAGCAACAGGGTGTCCTGTCCGATGACCGCAGCATTAAGCGCGAACAGCCACAGGGACATATAAAACAGTTTTTTCATCATTAACAGATTATTTTAGTGGTTAGGATATCTTTATTTAAAATCAGGTTATGTTTTTACAATATCTTTCCCAAAGGGTGTGAAAGCAAGACCTGCCAGCTTAAAATGTTGCATCGCAAAGGGTATGCCAATGATGGTTATGCCCAATAAAATGCCGAAGATCATATGGGTCAGGAAGATCCAGATGCCGCCCAGAAGAATCCAAAGCACGTTCATAACGATATAAAGGCAGCCTGTCGCTTCATCCCTTTGCCTGACATCACTACCGAAAGGCCATAGTGCCAGTATTGCAAGTTTCAGAGTCTGCAGGCCAAAAGGTATTCCGATGATGGTAACCATCAATGCGAGACTGGAAACGGCATATTCAATGGATATGATGATCCCCCCGAAGGCGAGCCAGATGATGTTGCCGATGATTTTCATGAACTTGTTTAAGCAATGGTAACCATAAAACCCGGGATAACACCATTAAAAGTACTTCTTTTCAACATAATCTGAAAACAATAAATCACTTTGCAGGTTAATTGGCGCATTAATTTTAACTTTTTTAACGCTAAAACCGCTGTAATGTATTGCTGGAGAAGTGATAAAGCATTATTTTAACTCCCAATTTTAACGGGTTGCAGCTTTTGAATTTTAGATTTGATGTCTGGAAATGAATGCTGCTCGTCAATCAAAAGAGGTAATATACATTGCTCATTCAGATGCTAAATTGTCAATTTAAAAAGAACACTAAATGAAGAGAAACATTCTGATGGCGATAATGTCCGCCATGCTGTACAGTGTGGTTTTGTCCCAGATACCGGGCAGGCTTGATGTCAGTGTAAAAACGGACAGGACCGGATTACCGGGGGAAAATTATGCCCCGAGTAACAGTACGGCTACCTGGATAGAAGATGAATCGCACAATTTTGTGAAGACTCCGCTGGTCAACTAAAAGCTTAAAATATTTGATTTATTTCCAATAAATCTTAAATTTGTTCAGTCTTTGATAAGAATATTTCTTATTTAATAATAATTCTTTGTGAATATTACAGAGATCAGAAACAAACTAAAGGGCAGGGGACTGAAAGTCACACCACAGCGGATAGCCGTCCTCGAAGCTGTTACAATTCTCAAAGACCATCCGACTGCAGAAAGAATTGCAGAATATATCAGGAAGGACCATCCGGATATTGCAACAGGAACCGTATATAAAATACTTGAAAAACTGGTTGACAATAAATTGATCATGAAAGTAAAAACTGATAAGGATATTATGCGGTACGATGCGATACTGTACAACCACCACCACCTGTATAGTGCCCAATCTGAAAGAATAGAAAATTATTTTGATGAAGAACTCGATCAGTTGCTCAGAGATTATTTTGAAAAGAAAGACATACCAGATTTCAGAATAGAAGAGATAAAGCTTCAGATCATGGGCAAATTCCTGGACAAAGAATGATTATTAACCTTTTAAAATAAACTCATATGGAAGAAAAACAAGTAGTTTCAATGCCACGCATCGGTGAGGCGGCACCTGAATTCAAAGCTGTCACGACTCAGGGTGATATTAATTTCCCTGATGATTATAAAGGCTCCTGGGTAATACTATTCAGTCATCCGGCTGATTTCACGCCCGTTTGCACCTCGGAATTCATGACATTCGCTACCATGGAAGACAAATTTGCCGAGGCCAACTGCAAGCTGGTTGGTCTTTCGGTCGACGGACTTTACAGCCATATTGCCTGGTTGCGAACAATTAAGGACAAGATCGAATATAAAGGAATGAAGGATGTTGAGGTGAAATTTCCATTGATTGAAGACATCACAATGGAAGTTGCCAAAAAATACGGAATGATTCAACCCGGTGAAAGCAGTACCAAAGCTGTGCGAGCGGTATTTTATGTTGATCCGAAAGGCGTTATTCGTACCATTCTTTATTATCCGCTCAGTCTGGGCAGGAATTTTGATGAACTGTACAGGGTATTGATTGCCCTGCAGGCAGCCGATAAATTTTCGGTTGCCATGCCGGCCGACTGGCGTCCGGGTGACGATGTGATCGTTCCTACTGCAGGATCCTGTGGTGTTGCAAAGGAACGCATGGAAAGTAAAAACGATCTGACTTGTTATGACTGGTTCTTCTGCACCAGGAAACTTGGCAAAGATCAGGTTATGGATGCCATTCTGAAGAAATCTTAACCTGAGAAAATTTCAGTGAACTTTCAAGACATTTAACAGATCATGAGACCCTTCAGCCGGACGGTAATCCCTGAAGGGTTTTTTCATTCCTGTTCTGCCTGCCACCGGATCAGCAGGCAGGTGATTCAGCGAATAAATATGTAAATATTTTGTTCTTTTCCGGAGTTTTTGTAATTTTTATGCGATAAACCGGACCCTCATGGCAGATCCAGTCATCATCTCACCATTCAAAAGACTTATCCGTTTCCTGAGTCCACCGGAAAAATGGAAAATACCGGTTATTATCATTTCAGGCATCCTTGCAGGATTGATTCTTTATGTATTTTATATATCAAAGGCACCTTCGTATCTCGGCGACAAACCGGAAACTTGCGTAAACTGCCATATTATGGCCCCCCAGTATGCGACCTGGTTTCACAGTTCACATCGTGAATGGACCAGTTGCAATGAGTGCCATGTACCTCAGGATAATGTTTTCAGTAAATATTATTTCAAGGCGAAGGATGGACTGAGACATGCCACCATTTTTACATTACGGAAGGAACCGCAGGTAATATTTATTAAAGAAGCCGGACAGAAGGTGGTGCACCGTAACTGCATCTATTGTCACGGTGAATTGTTAAAGGATGACAGGTTGTTGGCCATGACTGGAAATGAAAACCTGGCAAAGACCGACAGAAAATGCTGGGAATGTCACAGGGAGACACCGCACGGTACGGTTAACAGTCTTGCCAGTGTTCCCAATGCACGTGTCCCGGTTCCGCAAAGTCCTGTCCCTGCATGGCTGAAGGTTTTGATTACAAAGGATTAAAAAAAATCAAGATGATGCCTATTAATGAATTGATAAAACAAAAGTCATGGCTGGGCTGGCTGCTGTTTGGCGCTACGATTGTTGTTGTATTTTTGCTCGGACTGCTGGCATCATCAATAATAGAACGAAGAGCTGAAGCTGTTTTCGCTTATACTCCTCAAACTGAACATTCTAATTTTGAGCCCAGAAACGAAATCTGGGGAACCAATTTTCCGCGTGAGTACCAGTCCTTTCTGGAAACTTCAGATACTTCATTCAGAAGTAAATACAATGGTTCTGCCATGATCGATATGCTCGAAACAGATCCCCGTATGGCAGTTTTGTGGGCAGGATACAGTTTCTCGAAAGACTACAACCAGGCAAGAGGCCATTTTTATGCTGTGGAAGACCTGTGGAACACTTTAAGGACAGGAGCACCCGTCCAGGGAACGGTCAGTCCCATGCCCAATACATGCTGGACCTGCAAAAGTCCGGATGTACCCCGCCTGATGGATCAATACATCAGGGAAACGGGAGATTTCACGGCTGGCGTGGCGGCTTTTTACAGCGGAACATGGGAAGAGAAGGGGAGTGAAATTGTCAATGCCATAGGTTGCGCCGATTGTCATGATGCGAAAACCATGAACCTTCGTATTTCGCGACCTGCACTGATTGAAGCGTTCAGCAGGATCGGAATTGATGTGAACCGTTCATCGCACCAGGAAATGCGCTCACTGGTCTGTGCCCAGTGTCATGTGGAATATTACTTTAACAAGAACGTTATTGAAGGTGTTGATTATTTGGTTCATCCGTGGGACAGCGGCTTCACGGCAGAAGAAATGGAAGCATATTACGATGCGATCGGGTTTTCAGACTGGACGCATGCGATCAGCAAGGCGCCCATGCTGAAAGCACAGCATCCGGGATATGAGATTTACCTTACGGGAACACATGCCACCAGGGGAGTATCCTGTGCCGATTGTCACATGCCTTATATCAGCGAGGGAGGACAGAAATTCACGGACCATCATGTGCAAAGTCCCCTGAACAATGTTTCGAGCTCCTGCCAGGTTTGTCACCGTGAAGAATCCGGTCAGCTTGTCCGGGATGTATATTCGAGGCAGGATAAGATCATTGAAAACAGGGATAAGCTGGAAGAACTCCTGGTGCGTGCTCATGTGGAAGCAAAACAGGCGTGGGACCTGGGAGCGACAGAGGAGCAAATGTCGGATATATTGACCGGCATAAGGCACGCACAATGGCGCTGGGATTATGCAGCCGCAGGCCACGGAGCATCATTCCATTCACCGGTGGAAACCGGCCGTGTAATTTCATCTGCCATAACAATTGTTCAGGAAGCCCGTATCGAACTTGTCCGGCTAATGGCCCGCCATGAACACAATGAACCTGTTCCATATCCTGATATCGATACAAAAGAAAAAGCACAGCAATACATCAGGCTGGACATGCAGCAGATGAACCGGGAAAAACAAAAGTTCCTGGAGGAGGTGATACCTGTTTGGTTTGAGACTGCTGCTCAGCGAGAGGCCAACTATCAGGTAACAATAAAATAATGAATATTGTTCTGCATAGCCCTGGCAAGAATTTTTTCATGACTGCGGAACGGGTTTGAAATTTACATCCGGTGCCGGTGTTTCGCGACAAGCTGAAAGAAAAAATCCCTGACGGGCCGGGGAATGATCCTCAATCAACCCTGCTTCCTTTTTTCTTTATAAAATTAATGCTTCGGTTGCACAATACACACGCATCCTCAAATCAGAGATCTTTGCACCAATACCAACCTCCGTTCGCAGCAGCTCATCACCGGAATATTCCAATTGATCAAACAAAACCAACATCAGGGTCTGTGCTGCGTATCCGTTATTAAAGACTGGCTTTTTATGCGGAATTTAATACTGTAGGGGATGGGGTATGAACCGTTGCATAAGGAAATTGAGCTGTCGGAGTTTGTTGCTGAAATGAATGATTTAATTGACAGGGGAGTACTTCGGCGACCTGAAGATTTTAAACTCTGGCTTGAAGATGTAAGGGGGGAATGCATTCATTGTTATCATGACATATCAGAGATTGTAAACATTTATATCAATTACCTGTAATCAGCAAATCCTTCCTTACCTTTCCATCAGGTCTGTGTTTTTCAGCGTATATATTTTATCGTTACGCCCAATAAACTGTCTTTATTATTTTCAGTAAGTGTATGGCTTACAGTTTATTTTACTGCTGATCCATTTCGGTGGATACTGAGCCTCACTTTTGCATCATGGTATTGCCCGGAATTTATTCTTTAAAGTTCATGAAACGGATCCGTCACGGTTAACGCGCATCTTCCTTCCCCTCCATACAATATTATTGGTGAAACAGGCATGAATGAATAAAGGCAGCTTAAGCAAGTCCATGACAGGAACCGCCCAGATGAATTTCAGGAATTTTTTATCACGGACAAATGTCAGATTAATCAGTGAAGAAAATCCAAGCCGGAAGAACAAGACTCCGCATACCAGACAAAGACCAAAAAGGGTATTTTCCGAAATACTTAAATACAATATACTGAGAAGAAATGGTAAATCTGTCAGGAATGCTAAATAAACAATACAGGGTTTATAACGGCGTATCATCACCATCCAGCGGACCATATGCTGCCACCACTCTCCAAAATTATCGTGAGGATGGTATATCCGTGCAGGTTCTTTAAGCAAATGAATTCCATAACCTTTTTTATAAATTGCCCGGGCCAGGGGAATATCATCCGTTACCTGACGGCCGAATTGATCAAGCCCTCCGATTTCGTCAATCACTTTTTTTCGTATTGTCATGGTCGTTCCAACAGCTCCAAATCCCTTAATAAAGAAATACAAAAGTGCCAGGTTGATCGTATTTTCATTGACTGCCATATTTAACATGGCAGCTGTCCAGTCCTCTGCACCTTCTGCCAGGGGTGGATTAAAAGCGAGTCCTGTTTTCGGATTATTAAAACATCTCACAGATTTCCGGATAAATGTCTTCGGGGCATGAACATCAGAATCACTGAACATAATCACTTCATACTTGCTTTCCATGAGCCCTGCAATCATGTTCTTGATTTTACCGAACCTCCTTCTGTCCTCAGGATCACTGAAAATCAAACGAATATCACGTTCAGGATATTCGCTGATGACTTTACTGATCAAAGGAATTGCAGGATCGGTCCGATTTTCGACACAGAAAACAATTTCGTAATCGTTCGGATAATCCTGTTCGCAAAAGCTCCGGAAATTATCCAGTGCGTAGTCATCCAAACCCCAGATCGATTTAATAACAGATATTTTAGGGGTATAATACCCGGAAGAATCCGGACAGAGATTTTGAGCAAAGTAATACTGACTAATAACGTAAGTGATTATGATGCGAACAAAATATAATCCTATCAAACCAATTAGTACTCCTTCTAAAACTGTTATGGAACTGTTTGCCATTTTCGCTTTATTTTTGCTGTGCCCAGGCGGATTGATATTGGACCAATGTTACCTGATACTTTTGGTCATTAATTTATTCAATCTGTTTCTTCCTATTTCCACAAGTCTGTCAAAATTCATCTGTAAATATACTGCAATTGTCGAAGGAACAGATATTTTTTAAAATAAGAAAGGCAGCCATTAGCTGCCTTAATCATTGGTGATCCAGCAGGGATTCGAACCCTGGACCCCATCCTTAAAAGGGATGTGCTCTACCTGCTGAGCTACTGGATCTGAAACGCGTTGTTTCCCGTTGTTTTCCAACCCTGAAAATATTGTGAAACAGCTTTTTTTAAAGAGCTGCAAATATAGTATCTAATTCTTTACCGTGAAAATAAATTCACCGTAAAATTAAGGTTTTTGCTACACGGACACGCATGGCAAGGTCATATTTTGTCACGGATGTGGAACAATATGTGCAAAAATCCGTATTAATAAAGGTCATTTGTCATTATAAAAATTCATTTTTAATGATGTTCAATTTCAATAATAAAAAATCAACAGATATGAAGAAGATTCAGACATCGTTAATCGCAGCTTTTTTCCTGATTGTGTTTTCCATGGATCATACATGCAGGGCACAGGTAAATGATATCGGTGAAATTATTGCAGCCGGTGCAGATGATGGCAGGCTGTTGTTGCAGCCCTATATTGCCCCTGCCGTTGATGCTTTCGGAGCGGGACTTGGAAGCGGATGGTACAATACTGCCAAGCCGCATCAGCTTGGAGGTTTTGATATTACAATTACATTAAATACAGGCATCGTTCCAAAAAAATATGAAACCTTTGACATAGATGGCGATGCACTGACTTTCCTGCAACTCAATGATCCTGCCAGTAACAATACGCCGACGATAGCAGGATCAACAGAAGCGGGGCCACAGATCAATTACAATATCGAAGGTTATTCCGAACCGGCTTTTAACATGCCACAGGGTTTGAATACGAACTATATACCGGCTCCTATGGTACAGGCCGGTATAGGTCTGATCAGGGGGACTGAGCTGATGGTCAGATTCCTTCCAAATATTAAAATCGAAGAGAATGAAATCGGATTGTGGGGACTGGGCGGAAAACACGATATCAAACAATGGATACCGGGATTAAAGAATTTACCGGTCCTCAACATTTCGGTCCTATACGGATACACCAAATTGCATACCTACTTGCAGCTCGAGGTTGAGCCTGAAGATATCGGGGCTGAAACTTTGCCGGGAGCCAATAGCAGTGACTGGGATGATCAGTGGTTCAGGCTTGTGACACAAAGTCATACTGCCAATCTGATTGTATCGGCGAATTTGCCGGTTGTCTGTTTTTACGGCGGTTTGGGATTTGTGACGACCAAAACCAATCTGAAACTTGAAGGTGATTTTCCAACCGTTTATCTGGATGATGTTATCCCCAGCGTGAAGGCTGTTGGTGATCCGATCAATATGGAAATCACTTACAGGGATGGAGGCTTCACCAAGCCAAGATTAAATGCCGGTGTCCGGTTTAAGTTTGCGGTCATTACCCTGCACGTTGATTACAGTTGGGCCAATTACAGTATATTAACCGGAGGATTTGGAGTTTCCATCAGATAATATAAACACACCGATCATTGGGATCAATTACTCCTGTCATCCTGGCGGGGTTGCTGCGACTAAAAGTAAAAGCCGAATTTTATGACCGGATTGCTGTAAGGTGAATAAGGATTCTGTGTTACGTCCCACAGGATGAACATGGAGATTCCGAAACTGCCTCCGAGTGACTGGCTGAGACCCCCGCCTACAAGCAGATTGTCGATCCAGAGTCTGTCACCGAAAAAGTAATGGTATGTGGACGGGTTGAAAAACAGAGGTTCAACATTGATCAGTTCATTCTCTGCATGCAATACAATATCTCCCAGCCCTAAAAAGCCTGATCCGCCTGTTCCCCTGATGATCGTAAAGGAAAGGATTGCTTTGCCGCCATATGTGGATGTTTGCAGGCCGTAATTCTTGTATTTCTCGAAAATGTAAATGGGTCCCAGACCTGCCGTCAGACGGTCTGTAATCCTGTACCCGACCAAAGGTGCCAGTTTGATATACGTTATGGTGCCGAAACTCAGACCAATATCACCTCCGAAAACCAGGCGCCGTGAGATAGGAGTCTTGTCCTTGCTGCCACTGCTTCTGACCGGTTCCTCGACCTGGGCGGACGCTACCACCGAGGACAGGGATATGGCAAATACCAGGAGCGATCGTCTTAAAATCATATTACTTTAGTAACTTTATCACTTCAAGTGTGTAAAAATACAAATTCGTAAACATATTTCCATATGATCGCTCTTATTACTGGTGCCAGTCGAGGTATCGGATTTGAAACCGCAAAATTTTTTATTCAACATACGGATCTGGACATTTATGCGTTATCACGGAACCGGGAAGGGCTTGACCAGCTTGTTGCTGTCTGTAAGGGAAAAGGCATAGCCCACAGATTATACCCTGTTGTTTATGATCTGGAGCAGATGCTGTCAAAGCCTGAAAAAATTTGGGAGGTTCTGCCAGCTGACATTCAGCATGTAGATATACTGATCAACAATGCCGGTTTTCTTGTCAATAAGCCATTTGAACAACAAAACCTGCAGGATATCGAACGGATGTACCGGGTGAATTTCCTGATTCCTGCATTGCTCATAAAAGAATTGATGCCCGTTTTGGGTAAAAAGGGTATCTCCCACATCATCAATATTGGGAGCATGGGAGGTTACCAGGGCAGCGTAAAATTTGCGGGACTTGCCTTTTACAGCTCCAGCAAAGCATCACTCGCGTGCCTGACGGAATGTTTAAGCCAGGAATATAAAGGTTCAGACATAGTATTCAATTGTCTTGCTCTGGGATCTGTGCAGACAGAAATGGTGGAGGAAGCCTTTCCTGGTTTCAGGGATGGTCTTTCACCTGCCCGGATGGCCGAATTTATCGGAAATTTTGCGCTCACCGGGCATCAGTATTTCAGGGGAAAGATCATCCCGGTATCATCATCCACACCATGAATGCAGCAGTCACGGGCATGAATCCCGGGGCAGGGTCCTGGAACCAATTGTTTTTTTTATTCGAAATTAAACAGTTCGCTGTCCACTGTTTTGTGTTTGTATAAACTTTCCAGCTCTTCTTCGAAAAAGAATTTGTCGCCATACGCCGGCTTGAGCTCACTCATCCAGGTTGCTTCGGGATTGTAACGTGCAAAAAACGGTTTTGCAACCCAGTCGGGATTCCTGCCCTGAATAAACCGCAAAACCATCACTTTTTCATGTCCCGTTTCCGATACTCCGAGAATCTGCACCTTCCCCGGAGTGCATGACATACTGGGACCTCTTACCGTTCTGCATACACCGCTTACATTTTGATAGGCATGCCGGTAAATTTCCCATGCTTTCACCAGGGGAAGCTCAAAATAATGTTTTGCCCCGGTATCGCGTGCAATGAACATGTAATAAGGGATACAATTCAGATTTACCTGTTTTCTCCACATTGCAGACCAGATTTCGGGTTTATCGTTAATATGCCTGAGGATGGGAGATTGAGTGCGGATTTGTGCCCCCGTTGACCGGATCCTCCTGATGGCCTGATCCACTGCATTTGTTTCCAGCTCTCTGGGATGAGAAAAATGAGCCATTATGGCCAGATTGATACCGGTTTTTACGATCTTTTCAAAAATCCGGATGAAATCATCTGCCTGTTCGTCGGATGTATATTTATAAGGCCAGTAGGAGAGAGACTTGGTTCCGATTCTGATGGTTTGAAGTCCACAGGTCTTATATATTTTAATCAGCGGATCAATGTATTTTTCAAAAGTCTTATAATTCATAACCATAGGATCGCCACCGGTAAACAACACGTCGGTAATGCTGTTATGTTTCTGAATGTACTCAGCAAGCAGTTCCGAATCTTGTGTTGCAAATTTCAGCTTCTCAATTCCAATAAACTGTGCCCATCTGAAACAAAATGTACAATAACTGTGACAGGTCTGTCCGGCACTGGGGAAAAATAATACAGTTTCCCGGTATTTGTGCTGAACGCCGTGTAATTTTTGCCCGTTGATCTCCGGGACGTTCAGGTCAAGCTGCCCGGCCGGATGCGGATTGAGCTGGTTATAAATTTTCTGTTTGGTCAGTTTTATCTGTTCGGGATCTTTCTTGTCTTTCAATGCTGAGTCCATCATCCTGAAGTGCTCAGGTGTAAGCATTTCCTTTCTGGGAAAGGTCAGATTGAAGATCGGATCATCATCGTAATGATCCCAGTCAATTAATTCATCGATAACATAATTGTTCACACGAAAAGGAAGTATATTACCGGCAACCTCAATATCTCTGCTTTCCGTCCTGGAAAGCTTGGTTAATTGTTTGATCTGCAAGAAATTTCTTAATGTATAGGCCTTGTATTTGTGAACTTTATCCCCCATTTGCAGCTTGTTTATCCGTTAATATAGTCATTTTTTTTTATAATGCAAAATATCTGTTCCAGCTCAGCATTGAGAATTGTCCTGCCAGCAGGGTAATTTCACATTTACCATTGTTGTCTCATCGTATTCCTTTGGAATGATCTGTCCTTTCAGTACCATAAGACCGTTCATTGCCAGTGCATGCATTTCGTCCTCCCCCGGATAAATGACGACCGGAGCAATAAAAGATACCATTTTTTTCACATATTCCACAACCATAGGATTGTTGGATATTCCTCCTGTCAGGATAATGGCATCAACTTCACCGTGCAATGCTGAACACATGGCCGCGATCTCCTTGCCAATCTGATAGGACATCGCATCCTGGATCAACCGGGCCTTCTCATCACCGTCCTGAGCCATAAGCTCCACTTCATAAGCACTGTTGGTACCCATATATGCCACATATCCTCCTTCGCCCGTTATCTTTTTTCTGATCTGGTCAAAGGTGTGTTTACCTTCGTAACATACTCTGATAAGTGCCCCGGCAGGTAATGTACCGGCCCTTTCCGGTGAAAAGGGTCCTTCTCCGTCAAGTGCCTGGTTGACGTCAATCACTTTGCCTTTTCTGTGTGCACCGACTGAAATACCGCCACCCATATGTGCAATGACAAGGTTCAGGTCTTCATATTTATGGTTGGTCAGTCTG
This sequence comes from Bacteroidales bacterium, assembly GCA_016935355.1. Lineage (GTDB taxonomy): Bacteria > Bacteroidota > Bacteroidia > Bacteroidales > UBA10428 > UBA5072. Next base: position 33,373 of record JAFGRC010000018.1, on the reverse strand, counting down.
GCATAGGATCTTGCCGTTGCCTTCTGGTTCAGGGCATGAAATATGGAGAGGCGGTGAAAATCAGGGTGTCCTGAAATGCGCGCAACATCCTGCAACTCATCAACAACGACAGGGTCGGCAATAAAGGCACGGCAATTCGGCAGTGTTTTGGCAATATCATGTGCAATAAGCCCTCCAAGATTGCTGGCATGTTCTCCCATGAGTCCTTCAAGCAGGTCCTTCCGCATCCTTTCATTGATATTGTATACGCCTGATTCGATGGGGTGTATCAGTCCTCCTCTGCCAACCACAGCTTCAATGATTTCAATATTGATGTGAGAATCTTTGAGTTCCTGAAGAATAACATCTTTCCTGAATATATATTGTTCACTGATTTGCTTATAACCGGCCAGTTGTTCAGGTTTATGCGGTATGCTTTTCAGGAAAGCCGGCTTTGCGTTGTGATATACGGCAATCTTTGTAGAAGTCGAACCCGGATTGATGGCAAGGATTTTATGGTTCATGGCCAAACTGATTTAAATTATAAAACAGGCTCAAATATTACAATAATGCAGCGGCAAGCACAATTGAATAAAACTTGTTGCTGTCAGAATCCGATCTTGAGGTCAGGACCACCGGCACCCTGGCACCGGCAACCACCGCTGCAACTGAAGCACCCCCAAGGAAACTCAGGGATTTATAGAGTATATTACCGCTGTTGATATCGGGTGCAACCAGTACATCTGCATCTCCTGCCACGTCTGAGACAATACCTTTGTGTTTTGCAGCAGCAGCCGATATTGCATTGTCCAGCGCCAGCGGTCCGTCAACAATGCATCCCTTAAGCCGGCCCTCCCGGTTCAGACTTTTCAGCCGGGCTGCATGCACCGTGGCCTCCATTTTTTCATTTACGACTTCAACCGCGGCAAGAATACCGATCTTGGGATTCATGATACCCAGTTTTTTGCATGTTGACACCGCATTGTTAATGATCTCAATCTTGTCATCCAGACCAGGCGATATGTTCAATGCTGCATCCGTTATCCCGAGCATCTTGTGATAATACTGCGTTTCAAAGAAAGCAACATGACTCAGCAAATTGCCCTGCATAAGGCCGTTTTCTTTATCGAGTATGTGTTTTATAAAAATACTGGTGCTTACATGACCTTTCATAATAAGATCCGCATGCCCCTGCCTGACCAGTCTAACGGACAATTCACAGGCTCTGAATGCGTCAGGTTCATGTATGATCTCAACCTGTGACAGATTCAATTCAGCAGATTCTGCAATCTTAATGATCTCGGTTTTATTGCCGATAAGCAAGGGACTTATAAAACCTGCTTTCATGGCCCGGATGAGCGCTTCTATGAGGTCAGGGTCCTGTGCCGCAGCAACAGCCAGCCTTCTTACAGCATTGCCACTTGCCTGACCGATCAGATCCTGTATTTTTTTGACCTGCATTATGAAGTTCCGGATTCTTTTAATGCGGATACAATTTTTGCAGTATCTTCTGCAATCACCAGTTCTTCATTGGTCGGGACAACCAGAATCCTGACTTTGGCGTTATCCCGACTGATAACAGCTTCTTCAGACCTCAGTCCGTCATTCTTTTTAGGATCGATCTCAATACCCATGAATTCCAGATTGGTGCATATCGCTTTCCTTGTGGAAGGAGCGTTTTCTCCAATCCCCCCGGCAAAAACGATCATATCAACCCCACCCATGGCAGCGGCATACGCGCCCAGGTATTTCTTGATCCTGTAATGGTACATTTCGAGTCCAAGAATGGCTCTTGGATTCCTGTCCTTTATCGATGCTTCTTCAATTTCGCGCATGTCTGAAGCAATACCGGTTATCCCGAGTATACCGCTTTGTTTGTTAACCAGGGTGCCAATCTGGGAAATGCCGATCTGCTCTTTTTGCATGATGTATGTGATCACACCGATGTCAAGATCACCCGACCGCGTGCCCATGATCAAGCCCTCAACAGGTGTGAAGCCCATGCTTGTATCGACAGATTCGCCATATTTAACTGCTGCCATGGAAGCTCCGTTACCCAGATGAACCGTGATGATACGCTGACTTTTTATATCAAGATTTAGAATCTCACATGCCCGTTTGCTGACGTAATAATGACTGGTGCCATGAAAACCGTACCTTCGGATACCATATTTCTTATAAAGTGAATAAGGTATTGCATACATAAAGGCATAATCAGGCAATGTCTGATGAAAGGCCGTATCAAAAACACCCACCTGAGGCAAACCCGGCAGAAGGTTCCTGATGGCATAAATACCTTTCAGATTTGCAGGATTATGCAGGGGAGCCAGATCAATGTATTTCTCGACTTCAGCCTGAACTTCATCGGTTATCAATACACTTTTGCTGAATTTTTCGCCTCCGTTCACCACGCGGTGTCCCACAGCATCTATTTCATCAAGGCCTTTAATAGAACCGTGCTTTTCACTGGTAATGATTCCGAGTATGTATTCAATTCCGGTTTCGTGATCCAGTATTTCCCCTTCAAATCTTACCTTTTCTCCGTTTTCTTTATCGAGTCTGACGAACGAGCCCTTCATGCCGACTTTTTCAGCGATGCCTTTTGTCAGTATACTCTTATCCGTCATGTCAAACAGCTGAAATTTTATGGAAGAACTGCCGCAGTTAAGTACTAATACCTTCATTATAAATTGACTTTTTTTATTGATTTCATAACATATCAGAATTTCTATCCGATTTTTTTCCCGGATTCATCATATTCATAGAAACCCTTTCGCGTAAGGTGGCCATATTGATGAGCGCGCACAAGCCTTTTGATTACAGGGGACGCTTTGTATTTAATATCGCCGAATTCATAATACAGGTTGTCCATCCATCTTTCAACCTTATCGAGTCCGATCTTGTCGGCAAGTTCAAAAGGACCCATGGTTAGCCCAAGCCCGATCCGCATTGTGGTATCAACATCGGACTTGGTCGCGACACCTTCCATTAAAATCTCACAGGCTTCATTCACCATCGTAGTAAATACACGGATGCTGATCAGACCAGGAGATTCCTGCACAGGTACCAGAACCTTTCCCATCATATTCACAAACTTGGATACCCTGTCATATACTTCATCGCTTGTATATATGCTTCTGGCGACCTCAATCATTTTGGCATTGGGAGCATTCGTCAGAAAATGAAGGTTAACGCTTCTTTCCTTATGTTCAAGTTCTGATGACAGCTCAGTAATGGCAAGTGTGGCAGCATTGGTAGCGATGATCGTATCCGGGGAAACATATTTCTCAATATTCTTGAATACTTCCTTACGGGAACTGATCCGTTGTTCACGTGTTTTTGAACGGATCACTTCGATAACCAGATCACAACCCCGGAGATGCTCATAACCCAAATGGCCGCTGATTCTGGACAGTATGGCGCGTTTCTCACCCGGCGTCATCCCCCAGTGGTCTATCATATTATCCAGCTCATTTTCAATTTCAAGAAATGCACGTTTTATCTTTTCTTCAGACAATTCAATAAAAACCACTTCCAATTCTTTCTGACTGATTATAAGGGCAATATTCTGACCCACATTTCCGCAACCAACTATTCCGACTTTTGAAAACAACGTTTTGGAACGGCTTTTCTCACCCAATCCGAATTTCTCTATTGGTTCAACGATTACTTCTCCCATGGTTTATGATTTGTAAAGAATTAGATATATTATTTTAAATCAATTGCCTGATTGGCGGTAATTGCAATCAGATCTATGATATCACTGACCGAACAGCCCCTGGACAGATCATTGACCGGAGCAGCCATTCCCTGCAGGATCGGACCTATTGCCTCTGCATGTCCCAGGCGTTGTACCAGTTTATAGGCAATATTTCCGCTTTCCAGATTGGGAAAGATCAGAACGTTAGCCCTTCCTGCAATTTTGCTACCGGGGGCTTTTTTCTTTCCGACTGATTCAACGATGGCGGCATCAGCCTGAAGTTCACCGTCGATTTCAAGGGAAGGATCCATTTCCTGTGCGATCAGTGTTGCTTTTTGCACTTTATCAACAAGCTCATGTGTTGCACTGCCCTTTGTCGAAAAGCTCAGCATAGCGATCCTTGGTTCCGTCTTTGCAATTGCCCTGGTTGTTTTTGCTGTTGCAACGGCAATTTCAGCAAGCTGTTTTTCCGTGGGATCAGGATTTACGGCACAATCTGCAAAGACCATCAGTCCGTTTTCCCCGTAAATACTGTCTTTCAGGAACATCAGAAAGGCTCCGGAAACAACGCTGATACCAGGCTGTGTCTTTACATACTGAAATGCGGGACGCAGCACATCTCCGGTTGCATTATCGGCGCCTGCTACTTCACCGTCCGCGTCACCGTGCTTTATCATGACTGCGCCCAGGTACAGCGGATCCTTCAGTAGTTTTAAGGCTTCCGGACGTGTAAGACCTTTTGACTGCCTCAGGTCGAGCATAAGTTCTGCATATGCTTCCGTTTTTTCATTTTTCAAAGGATCAATAAAGATTGCCTGACCGATGTTCTTTAAACCCAGTTTTGTCCCATGCCGGAGGATCTGTTCCCGGTTTCCGATCAGAATGATGTTCGCAAGATCTTCATTCAAAGCAATATCAGCTGCAAAGAGTGTGCGTTCTTCATGACTTTCCGGCAACACGATCCTTTGCTTGTATTTTCGGGCGTTTTCTTTGATGTCTTCAATTAACTTCATCTAAATCAATTAATTATGTAAATTGTTCTGCGTTATAAAGATAACGTAAAAAAGCTAAATTCCATGCAAGCCGACAATGATTTATTTCATTAAATTTCCATCGAATTGAATGTTTACATTCGTTTGTTAATATTTCATGCTGAATCGGTTCATCATCCATTGGATCCTTTTGATTAGTTTTGCAGGATTGCATTCTTTGAACAGAGATATTCATTAAATGTCAGATAATTCAGGATTATTCCGCAGACTTTCCCGGGACCTGGAAGGCGATCTGTACACAGATACTGTAACCAGGCGGCTTTATGCAACCGATGCATCCATATACAGGGAGTTGCCTGCAGCGGTTGCCCGACCGGCAACTGTTTCCGATATAAAAAAGCTAGTTGCATTTGCACATGATAACCATATAACCCTGATACCCAGAACTGCGGGTACATCGCTTGCGGGACAGGTAGTGGGAAACGGCATTGTAGTCGATGTATCGAAATACTTCACTAGGATACTGGAGATCAATGAAACGGAAAAATGGGTTACTGTTCAGCCCGGTGTGATTCCTGATGAACTGAATTTATTGCTGGCTGAAAGGGGATTGTTTTTCGCGCCGGAGACTTCAACCTCAAACAGGTGCATGATCGGTGGTATGGTCGGTAACAACGCATGCGGTTCACATTCATTGATTTATGGAAGTACCCGGGAACATCTGATCGGTATAAAAGCCATTCTGAGTGATGGTTCCGAAGCGGAATTAGGACCGTTGACCGATGAGGCTGATTTTATGAACAGGATCAGCGGTCATCGTCTCGAAAACAAAATATATCAAAATATATACGACATACTTAAAGATCCGGTTAACCAGACTGAAATTCAACGGGAATTTCCCGATCCGCTTGTAAAAAGGCGCAATACGGGATACGCACTGGATTTATTGCTGAACATGATACCCTTTAAGCGTGACGGTGTGCCCTTTAATTTCTGTACTTTGCTGGCCGGATCCGAAGGAACATTAGCCTTTATTACAGAGCTTAAACTGAACCTGGTTCCTTTGCCTCCCAGGATCAAAGGTTTGGTTTGCATACATGTAAACACTCTGGAGGAAGCATTGGAAGCCAATCTTGTGTGCCTGGAGCATGATCCCCGCGCAGTGGAATTAATGGACCATACAATATTGGAATGTACAAAAGCAAATATTGAACAGCGAAAGAACCGGTTCTTTCTTAATGGAGAGCCCGGAGCCATCCTGATCGTCGAGTTTGCCTGCAATTCCATGAAAGAGGTCGTTGAACAGAAGGAACGTCTGGAACAGGCTCTTGTACAAAAGGGACTGGGATATTATTATCCGCTTATTACCGGTGAAGATATTGAGAGAGTCTGGGCATTGCGTAAATCCGGACTGGGTGTTCTTTCCAATATACCAGGAGATGCCAGGCCCCTTTCGCTGGTAGAGGATACGGCTGTGAGACCGGATTTGCTGCCCGGGTACATTACCGATTTTAAAAAGATCCTCGACTATTATGGTCTCAATTGTGTCTTTCATGCACATGTAGGAACCGGTGAATTGCACATGCGTCCCATAATCAATCTTAAGACCCGGGACGGAATTAGGCTCATGCACGATCTGGTGAAGGATGTAGCAGATCTTGTAAAAATATACCGCGGGTCGCTCAGCGGTGAACATGGTGACGGCAGGGTTCGCAGTGAATTCATTCCGGTTATGGTGGGGGAAAAGAACTATAACCTGATGCGCAGCATTAAAAATACGTGGGATCCGCAAGGTATTTTCAACAGGGGAAAGATCATCGACCCTCCACCAATGACTTCATCTTTGCGGTATGTGGAACCCAAAAAGGTCATGCCATTCCCTGCTGTTTTTGATTATACTCCTGCCCCGGGTATGCTGCATCATGTTGAGATGTGCAATGGTTCCGGAGATTGCCGGAAATCAGTCAGGATGGGAGGCACCATGTGCCCCAGCTATATGGCAACACTTGATGAAAACAAGACGACCCGGGCCAGGGCCAATCTTCTGAGGGAATATCTTACCGGCAGAGCCGGTCCGGGATCCTGTAGTGCACGTGAGGTTTATGAGATACTGGATCTCTGTCTGTCCTGCAAGGGATGCAAATCGGAGTGCCCCTCAAATGTTGATATGGCAAAACTTAAAGCCGAATTTTTACAGCATTATTATGATATCCGTGGTGTCCCTTTACGTTCATGGCTTGTTTCCCATTTACCCGCTATCCATAAGATCAATTCACACTTTCCCGTTTTGTTTAACATCATGGTTGAAAATAAATTCACGGGAACTCTTCTGAAAGCATTCATGGGATTTTCAAACAGGCGGAAAATACCACGAATGTCAGATCTGAGTCTTGACAGATGGATCACGCAAAATTTAAGAACCGGTAAGGTTACCGTTACTGAAAGCAAACCACTCCGGAAAGTTTATTTATTCCTTGATGAATTTACCAACTATATTGATGCAGGGATCGGAATATCTGCAATCCTTCTGCTCACAAAGCTGGGCTATAGTGTAAATACAATACCGCATGCCGAAAGCGGCAGAACTTATATTTCAAAAGGGATGCTTCGTAAAGCAAAGCAGATTGCCAAAGCAAATGTGAAGTTTTTTGCCCCCCTCATCAATGAGCAAACTCCGCTTCTGGGTATTGAACCCTCGGCAATACTTTCGTTTCGTGACGAGTATATTGATTTGGCAGACAGTAATATACGTGAGGATGCAAAACAGATTGCCGACAACACTTTTCTGGTGGATGAATTTATTGCACGGGAATATGACGCCGGAAACGTCAGCAGCCATATTTTTACCCGAAAAAAGCAGCACATCCTGCTGCATGGTCACTGTCAGCAAAAGGCTGTTGCTTCTACTGAAGCTACCATAAAAATGCTTTCAATACCTGAAAATTATACGGTTGAAGAAATTAAATCCGGTTGTTGCGGAATGGCCGGATCCTTCGGTTATGAAAAAAAACATTATGAACTCTCAATGAAAATTGGTGAGCTGATCTTGTTTCCTTCTGTGAGGAAAGCGGATGCACAGACCATAATATGTGCCGGTGGAACAAGCTGCAGGCAGCAGATTGAAGATGGTACGGCCAGAAAGGCTTACCATCCTGTGGAAGTATTGTTTGATGCGTTGAATGAAATTGCTTCCTGATAAACAGAACCGTAACTGATATTTTGCGTAAAAGACAAAGAAACATACGATACCATGAATATCATGCGCAAAAACACCTTTGTATTGTCTGCGATTTTGATTGTTGCCGGCATATTTCCGGCTTTATCGCAGGAACGTTACAGGCAGTTTACCGCAGATCTGAACATTTCGTTCACCAACAGGGAAATTAAAAAACTGGAAAATGCTGCCGTATTACTGGAAGAGGCTGATGCGTTACTCAACCGTGCAAATCTTTCTTATAGTGAACTTTCCGAGCTTGAAATCAAAGAAAGGATGTCTGTCCGTTATGAAGATGTCCTGAAAATGCTTTTTAATGTATCAGGCACATATAAAGAAGCTTTGGGCGAGGCATATTCGGTTTTCAGATCCCGGAGCGATGATTTCTGGAAGAAAATGGACAAGGCGAATCACCGGGCTGCCGGAATGGACAAAGCCCGGTATTATGAGAACGTTTCAGGTAAAAACATGAACCGTTCTTTAATCAGACATGCACAGGTACTGGAAAGTGACCGGTATGAATATTCATTAAAGATTCTGGAAGATGCGGTTAAGCTTGGAAGGCTTGCCGTCCGTGATGCCTCTCGTACAGTTCAGATCTGTACGGATTATCCTGTGGAATACAACTACGGCTGGGAAGATGATAAGACCCTCGAAGAGATCATTGCATTAATGAGGGATCCGAATATCAATGAACCACCTGAAGATATTTTTGCCACGGTGAAACAGGATCATGCTGTTGACTCTTCATGGTTGAAAGAAATCATTTTTAAAGTCCAGATCGCAGCGCATACCGAACCGTTGTCGGAAGAATATCTTACAAAGCTTTATAATGGTGGCATGAGGATCGATCTGATATATGAAGAAAACTGGTATAAATACTCAATCGGCAGATACAGAAGTTATGATGAGGCAGAAGCTACACGACGGGAATGCAATGTTAGCAAAGCTTTTGTTATTGCCTACCAGGAAGGAAAAAAGATTGGCACACAGGAAGCCATCGACATATATGAGAAAAAATTGGGATTGAAAAACTAGAATTGTGTGGATAACATGCCACATGCCGCCATGATATCCTGTCCTCTGGATGCCCTGATCGTGGTCAGCAAACCTTTTTCGTTCAGCTTTTCCCTGAACCATTGAATGGTGGTTTCATCAGAAGTTTGCAGCGGTATGCCGGGTACCGGATGAAAACGAATGAGGTTGATACGGCACCTGAGTCCGTTAAGCAGTCGCGTCAACCCTTTAACATGACGCGGTGTGTCGTTCAGACCACGGAACATGATGTATTCAAAAGAGATCCTCCTTTGTCTTTCAATGGATTGTTCTTTCAGGAATTTTACAATTGCAACGGCCGGATATGCTTTTTCAGCTGGCATCAGTTTTTGTCGCTCCTCCTGAAAGGGGGAGTTCAGGCTGATTGCAAGATGACATCTGGTTTTGAGTATAAATTCATGCATACCGGGCATCAGTCCAATTGTTGATACCGTTATCCTTGACGGGCTCATGGCAAAACCCCAGGGAGAAGTTAATATTTCCAGCGCTTTCAGCACATTTTCAATATTGTCCATGGGTTCACCCATTCCCATGAAAACAATGTTGGTAATGCTTCCGGCCTCCGGAACGGATATGATCTGATTTAAAATTTCCCCGGATGAAAGGTTTCCCTGAAATCCTTGTTTGCCGGTCATGCAGAACACGCAACCCATTTTACAACCGACCTGTGTTGATGCGCAAAGTGTATTTCTGTTTTTTTCCGGTATGAATACGGTTTCGATATAGCGGTTTAGTTGAACACGGAAGAGGTATTTTCTGGTACCATCCTTTGAAAGCTGTTCCTGAACCGGGGGTGAAACATGAATGGAATATTTTTCGTTCAAGGCTTTCCGGGCTGCTTTGGATAAATTTGTCATGCCGGAAAAGGAATGAATCTTTTTCTGATACAGCCACCGGCTGATCTGTAAAGCCGTATAGGAGGGCAAATGATTGACTCTTACCACTTCTTCCAGTTCTTTTATAGTACTGCCAAACAGTTCTTCCTGCATACCCAATAATGTTGTCTTATCAGAAAAAGAAATTACAAAACTATAAATTATTTCATTGATGACCGAAACTGCTTCAGATGATGTCTTAAAAGCATTGACTGTAAGTATTGCACCTGTATAAGATACGGATATAATTTTTAAATTTGCAGTTCATTAAAAAACTATACAGATGCCTTTAAATATCCCGGACGGATTACCAGCTGTAGAGATCCTGCAGGAAGAGAATATTTTCGTAATGCGTGAGACTACGGCCATTCATCAGGATATCAGGCCTTTACGCATTGTGATCCTGAATCTGATGCCGGTTAAAATTACAACCGAGACACACATACTGCGTTTGCTGTCCAATACACCCCTGCAGGTGGAGATAACATTGCTTCATACCTTAAAACATGCTTCAAAGAATACTTCAATTGAACATTTGAGGGCATTTTACAAAACCTTCAACCAGATCCGGAAACACAATTATGATGGCATGATCATAACAGGTGCGCCAATTGAGCATCTTGAATTTGAGCAGGTCGATTATTGGGATGAGCTGAAGGAGATCATGGACTGGACACAGCATCATGTTACTTCAACCATGTTCATCTGCTGGGGTGCACAGGCCGGTCTGTACCATTTCTATAACATTCCCAAATATCCGTTGCCCAAAAAAATGTTCGGCGTTTTCAGCCACCGGATCAACAATCCCAGGATCCCTCTTGTCAGAGGTTTTGATGAGGATTTTATGGCTCCGCATTCCCGGCATACGGAAGTCAGAAGGTCTGATATAGAACGCATCAGCGATCTTGAGATCGTTTCCGAATCACTTGTGGCAGGTGTATATATGGTAAAGTCAAAAAGAGGCCGTCAGATTTTCATCACCGGACATTCGGAATATGATCCGGACACACTTAAGGATGAATATGAAAGAGATCTTAAAAAAGGATTGCAGATCGACCTGCCTGTGAACTATTTTCCAAATGACGACCCTTCCCGGCGTCCGCTTGCACGCTGGAAAAGTCACGCCAACCTGCTTTACTACAACTGGCTGAACTATTATGTTTACCAGATGACGCCCTATAACATCAATGAGATCAAATAGCAGCATTTCATTGCAGGGTCTTTTTTTTTCGTTTTGCTATCAGCTCTCTACAAAAAGAGACCATTTCCATATCCAGTGAATTCCATGGCATGGGTTTTCTGGCCTGCAGGTCGGAAAAGGGAATTGCAAGATCAACCGGAACTTCATGCGAAAGGGCCGTTTCCGTTCCATAATAGAGAATTGGGGGTTGCGGCAGACTGAATTGAATTTCCAGTGCCTGCTTTAGCTTTGCCTTTTTTTGTCCGGCTTCATATATGAACCGGCTCATATCATGATTGTCAACAAAAGAGGGTAGAAAATATTCTTCTGGAAAGAAGGCATAATGTTCTGCCAGTCTGTTCAGCAGCTGTTCATGGTGATCATCCGGATTGTCTTTCCAGGCAATGCATTCCGTTATCAGGTACCTGAAATAGAAATCCAGCACACCGTCCAGTTCGCCCGTGTATTCGCGTTGAATCTGTTGTGGTCTGAGGTCATACAGCCACCTCAAATATTTGTTTCTTAAACGGATTGTGTTCAGGTGTGAAAGCTTTATGCCTTCCATCCAGGCTTCACCGATCAGCACGGCTTCGGGATTCCGGGCTTTCACCACCCTGGAAAATGCTTTCCAGAAGTTATGTCCCGGACCTATGGCATGATCAAGCCTGAATCCGTCAACACCTTTGCCAAGCCAGTAAAGGGCAGCTCCGATGACATGGTTCCTGGCATCTCTGTTATCGAGTCTGATCTTGGGTAATTCCCTGAAGTCCAGAAAACAAAGATAATGGTTGCTCCAGGGTTTGAAGTAAAACCATTTCCTGTATCTGCTTTTACGGTTGATCAGTGCTTCCTGAAAAAATGGATGCCAACGGGAACAATGGTTGGGGACAAAATCCAGGATGATCCGTATGTTCATCGAGTGGGCTGATTCTACCAGTGTTGTAAGATCTTTTTCAGTTCCGAAATGACGGTCAATACTATAATAATCTGTTATGTGATATCCGTGGTATGCAGAAGTTTCATTGACGGGAGACAACCAGATCGTGTTGATTCCCAGTTTCCGGAGATATGGAAGCTTTTCCCGGATGCCTTTAAGGTTTCCGCCTATAAAGACCGGCTTTTGCCAGTCCCGGTGTAAATTATAACCGGCAAAACGGTCGACCATGATGTGGTATACTATGCTGTCCTTAAACCACATTACCATTCACATCTGATTTTCCGGTATTCAGATCCCTGATCCAGTTCTTTGCATTGATGAATGCTTCAATCCAGGGACTGATCTCATCGGCTGACCTGTTCCCGGGATAATATGCCCAATTCCAGGGGAAGGCCGAACGTTCAATATGTGGCATCATTGCCAGATGCCTGCCATCTGAGGAACACAATGCGGCTGCATCATAATCGGAACCGTTCGGATTGAACGGGTAATCAGTATGGGAATACTTCATGACAATGTGGTAATGCCGGGCATCGTAAGGAAGACTATACCTGCCTTCACCGTGGGCAATCCATATGCCCAGCCTGCTGCCGGATAGTGAATTGAGCATGACGGAGTGATTTTCAGGAATGTCAACACTCAGAAAAGCCGATTCAAACTTATGTGAATGGTTGTGATGCATTCCAGGCTTTTTTTCATGTTCGGGCATAATCAGGTCCAGTTCTGCCATAAGCTGGCAGCCGTTGCACACACCCAGACTGAGCGTGTCATTGCGGGCATAATACCGGTCAAGTGCTATTTTTGCCCTTTCATTGTAAAGAAATGCTCCTGCCCAGCCTTTGGCACTACCCAGTACATCAGAATTGGAAAACCCCCCGACAAAAACAATCAGGTTGACGTCATCCAGGGTTTCCCTGCCCGAGATCAGATCGGTCATGTGGACGTCTTTTACATCAAAACCAGCAAGATGCATAACGTATGCCATTTCACGGTCACCGTTCACTCCTTTTTCGCGAATAATGGCAGATTTAATTCCGGTTGAAGTCCTTCGCACAGGATTTATCGTGTACTGAGCGAATTTTCCTGAGAAGGTGTGACAAAAATTAAATTCGAGCGGATGCCGGGCAAAATTGCGAAATCTTTTTTCTGCGTGCAGGGTACCGCTCTGTTCCTTATCAAGTTCATAAGAAGTTTTAAACCAATGCTTTCGAAAGTTATCAACAATCAGGGATATTTTCTGTTTTTGTTTGTTAATTTCTATTTTACCTGAATTTGAGACACTTCCTATTCTGTAAAATACAATTCCGTTTTTTTGTAGAATCTCCCGGGTATTTGTATTATTTCTAACCTGAATGACAATTCCTGGTTTTTCGCTGAACAGGATCTTTACCAGATCATTTTCCGCAACGGGATCCAGATTCAGTTTCATCCCGGAACCGGGTTGTGAAAAGCACATTTCAAGAAGGGTCACGATCATTCCGCCAGTGGATATATCGTGACCGGCAACAATATCATGATTCAGGATCAGTTCCTGTATGGTATCAAAGGAATCTGCAAAATACCCGGGATTCAGCACAGTGGGAGCAGTAGATCCGATGCAGTTCATTGACTGGTAAAAAGCGCTGCCGCCCATTTCAAAACCGCAGAGTGACAGGTCGACATACATCAGTTCCGAATCTTCAGACATCTGTATCACAGGCTCAACAACATTCCGGATATCGGTAACTTCACCTGCCGCAGATATGATCACAGTCCCCGGGGCATATACCTCACTGCCATCGGGATACTTCTGGGTCATGGAAAGAGAGTCCTTACCGGTTGGTATGTTGATGCCAAGCGCTATTGCAAAATCACTTGCCGCACTGACCGCCGCGTACAATCTGGCATCTTCACCGGGGTTTCTGCCTGGCCATATCCAGTTGGCACTAAGTGAGATCCCTCTTATACCGTCCTGGACAGGACCCCACATGATATTGGTCAGTGCTTCGGCAATGGCCAGAATGGAACCCTTTGCGGGATCAACCATTGCTGCGGCCGGAGCATGACCGATTGCCGTCGCGATACCACTGTGGCTTACATAGTCGAGTGCAACAACTCCCAGATTGTTCAAAGGCAACTGTAATTTCCCGCATGTCTGCTGTTTGGCCACCAGTCCGGTTACACTGCGGTCGACTTTATTGGTAAGCCAGTCCTTGCACGCAACAGCTTCGAGTTGCAGGACATGTTCAATGTAATCATGTATTTTAGTCGGGGAATACCCGGGTTCCCTAAATTTCAATTTATCCGTATCATCCCTGATCACAGTTCCGGGCGGGTTGCCAAAAAGATCTTCCAGCCTGAGGTTAATGGGACAATTAGCGTCTTTATCCTGAAAAACAAACTGCATGTCTCCCGTTACTTCACCGATGATGTAAAACGGAGCTCTTTCCCGTTCACAGATCTCTCGTACCCAAATGGCATCATCCTGACTGATTATCAATCCAATACGTTCCTGAGATTCATTTCCGATGATTTCTTTGGCCGACAGGGTTGGATCACCGATGGGCAGTTTGTCCATATCAATATGGCCACCTGTATTTTCAACCAGTTCTGACAGGCAGTTCAGGTGTCCCCCGGCACCATGATCATGAATCGAGATGATCGGGTTTTTAGCAGATTCCGCCAGCAGACGTATAACATTGCATATCCGTTTTTGCATTTCGGGATTCGAACGTTGTACTGCGTTTAGTTCAATTACATTACCGTACTCACCGGTAGCGACAGATGAAACCGCTCCGCCACCCATACCGATCCGGTAATTGTCGCCTCCCAACAGAACAATGATGTTGCCTTTTGCAGGTTCATCTTTGGTGCTGTATTCCATACTGGTATATCCGACACCTCCGGCCAGCATGATCACTTTATCAAAAGCCCATATCCTGTTGTGTTCAGAATGTTCGAAAGTGAAAAGGCTTCCACAAATCAGGGGTTGTCCGAATTTATTGCCAAAATCGCTTGTTCCGTTGGAAGCCCTGATCAGTATTTCTGCCGGTTTATGATACAGCCATCTTCTTTCGGCCGTTAACTGTTCCCACCTGCGGCCACCGTTCAATCTTGGATAGGAAGTCATGTAGACAGCTGTTCCGGCCAGCGGAAATGCACCTTTACCTCCTGCTACACGATCACGGATCTCGCCGCCAGTTCCGGTAGCCGCACCATTAAACGGCTCAACGGTTGTAGGAAAATTATGTGTTTCAGCTTTTAAGGAAATTGCTGCAGATAATGGTCTGAATTCGAAATAACCGGGTTTATTGCATGATCGTGTTGTAAACAATTGTATTTCAGGTCCCCTCAGGAACGCACAATTATCTTGATATGCCGATATGACGCGGTTTGTATTGTATTGTGTAGTATGCCTGATCAGTTCGAACAGACTGTAATCCTTTTTTATACCGTCAACAATAAACGTACCGTTGAATATTTTGTGGCGGCAATGTTCTGAGTTTACCTGTGAGAATCCGAATATTTCGCAATCGGTCAGTCTTCTTTCAAGTTTATGACTTAAATCTTCCAGGTAACGGATCTCATCTGAACTCAGTGCCAGTCCTTCACTTTTATTATATGCATCAATATCGTCAATATAGTAGACCGGTTCCGACTTCCTGTCAACGGTGAAAATATACTGGTCCAGTCCTTCATAGACTTCCTCCAGCATGGGATCATGAAGCTTTCCGGAATATGGTATAAAGACTTCAATCCGTAAAATTCCGGTAATTCCCATGTTCTGGGTGATCTCGACCGCATTGGTACTCCACGGTGTGATCATTTCCCTGCGCGGTCCAATGTGCCGACCGGATAAAGCGCTTTGGCCAAGCATCTGCGCGTTTCCAAAAAGCCATTCCAGTTTGAAAATGGAATCTGATGCCAATTGCGTTCTTGATTCCAGCGCATAAAGTTGATTCCCTGTCGTTTTAAAAAAGTGTATCATTCTGTTTCGTTACATTCCAGCGCAAAAATAGCAAAAGAATGGTGAACAAACCGACTCAGGGTTTCTTTCGAAATGCGGTATTCTGCAATGTGCCTTTATTGATGCGGAATTAATACACCAGGATTTTTTCAACCGGATGGTTGCGGAGGTACTGAATAATGATGTTGCGCGTTTCACGGCTATCGGAATATCCTGTGATACAATCCATTATAATTTCGGGATGATCCGGTGCATATTCCGTACTGAAATAGCCAAAGCCCCTATATTTACCGTTTTCTATTTTGACGGCCGATCTTTCTTCAACATTTCTTCCGCCATCAATAATAAGAAGATTGCGGTTTTCCAGGCTGTGATCCCTGATCGCCTGCAAGACCCTGATGTTGTATTGTCCGGGTTCTTCCTTTCCCAGACAGGCGCCTCTGCAACAGCCGATTTCATAATGGAAACAATTCCCGGCAGTTGTATATAACAATTGCGATTTCGGTAAGTTTGTCCTTCCTTGGATTCCCGCCTGTTGTTTCGGTATCAATAATTGCATACATATCAGCCTCAAAAATATGGAATATAAACAATGATAATAATTGATAAATTTAAAAAATCACTATTTTTGAATTAATTTTGAATACATAGTAGGTAATTTATGAGAAAGAATGAGTCGTTGGAAGAAATGGTTGTCCGAAGAAACAAAAGGCTCAAGGGCCTTTTTTCGAGATTCGGAATCAATGTACGTCTTGTTGGTGATGAGAACAAACCCGCTGTTATCAAGGATGAGGCAATTGTGCTTTCGTGCTATGTAAAGAACTTTGATCTCCATTTCACAAAGGAACCCTTTAGTGATGAAATTGTAAAAACCGTAAAACTAAAGCAAGAGCCTGAAATTACGAAGTTCGAATTGTTTGAAGTGCTTGAATTGTGCAAGCATCGTCCTGTTTTCAAGGTCAGGATGGATGGAAGTGACCTGTATCTGGTCGGTTACAATTATTTGAATTCTGAGGATGCCGTTGGCAGATACCCGGTTTTCGCAAAGCACAAACCTAAGGTTTATTTTGATTATGAATATGCACAAAGTGTTGCGGAAAATCTTAGGACAGATGGTTATTCTGTGATCATTGAGTGAAGTCTTATTCCCGGAAACCGAAAATGCCCTTCAAGTGATTGCAACGCCTGAAGGGCATTTTTTTTATTACCATAATGTTTATAACTAATATGACATGGTTTTTTATTTTTTTCATAATTTTCAGTTTGGATACGGGATCGCTTTGCTTTGGGCAACAGTGGAAAACTGTATCATGATAAGTTTTTGCAGGCCTTCGTGACAGGGCTCATCATGAAATGAATGACCTTGACAGGTGGCAGTGACAATGAAACAGGGTTTATGAAAGAATATAAACACATACCGGAACCTTTTGAAGAAATCGAAGATAAGCTGCAGATGCTGGACAATTTTTCTTTTGAAGGCATAATGTTTTACCGCAAGGGTGCCTTAATATTTGTGAATGAAGCTGTTTTAAGGCTTACAGGCTTAACCAGGGAGGAGATCACCGAAGGTAAAAGGATTGAGCATACAATTCCGCATAAGCACGAGAGGTCACTTTTCCAGGAATCGATAACAACTCAACGTGATCCGTTTGAAATTGAGCTGGAGCGAAAGGATGGCAGTCTCATTGCGGTTGAGATGGAATCACATAAAGTTCTTTGCGGAAAAGAAGTCATCAATATTGTTTCGGTTCGTGATATTTCAGGCCGCAGAAGTGTTGAGGACGAAATAAGCAAGCTCACGGTTGCGGTGGATCAGAGCGCAAATATTATTATCATTACCAGAACCGACGGAGAAATTGAGTATGTGAACCGTTCCTTCACCAAAGTGACCGGTTATAGTCCGGATGAAGTGATAGGGAAGAATCCGAGGATTTTAAAATCCGGCATTCAGACTTCATCATTTTATCAGGATCTGTGGCAAACGCTTAAGAAAGGAGAACAGTGGACAGGTGAATTTCAGAACCGGAAAAAGAACGGTGAAATATACTGGGAATATGCAACCATTACGCCGGTTAAAAACAAGAACGGAGACATTGTCCGTTATATCGCAATAAAAGAGGACATTACAAAACAGAAGAAGGCAGAACAGTCGCTTCGTGAAAGTGAAGAGCAATACAAATCAATGGTTTCCAACATACCAGGAGTTTTGTACAGATGTGCTCTGGATCATAGCCGTACCATATTTTACATTACGGATGCAGTTGAGACCTTATCCGGTTATAAAGCCAATGTGTTTCTTTTTAATGCCGGCAGGTCATACGCGAGTATTATTCATCCGGAGGATCTGGAAAGGGTGCTCAGTACAATCCATTCCGGATTGCTGAAAACAAAACAATATACTGTTGAGTACCGGATCCTGACAGCTGATCATAAGGTTAAGTGGGTGTCTGACAGCGGAAAACCGGTATATGACCAGAATCAGAATGTAAAATGGCTGGACGGGTTTATTTTTGACATTTCTGAAAGGATCAATGTACTTGAAGAGCTTAAAAAAGCAAAACAGCTCGCTGAAGAAGCCAACAAAGCAAAAAGCGAATTTCTGGCAAACATCAGTCATGAGATCAGAACTCCCCTCAACACTGTTCTGGGTTTCGCAGAACTGCTCGAAAACATGACTCTGGATGAGACGCAGCTTAAATACCTGAACAGCATTAAGTCCAGCGGTGAAAACCTGATGACGTTGATCAACGACTTGCTGGACCTGTCAAAAATTGAAGCAGGGAAAGTTAACCTGCATTATACTTCTGTTAAAGTCAGGGACATGCTTGATGAGATCCGCAATATATTTTTTCTGAAGGCAAATCAAAAGGGAATCGCTTATCATGAACATATTGATGCGGATTTTCCGGCTGAGATCATTTTTGATGAAACAAGACTCAGGCAAATCCTTATCAACCTGGTGGGCAATGCAATAAAATTTACACATGAGGGGCATGTGGATCTGCTTGTTAAAGCCAGGACGAAAAGGGTACAAGGGAATCGCGCGTTGATGAAGCTGGAGATCAGCATCATGGACACCGGTATTGGCATACCTGAAGATTCATATCAGGTAATTTTTGACTCATTCCGGCAACAATTAAAACTCGATGCGCGAAAATACGAGGGTACGGGACTAGGGCTGGCGATTACCAAACGTTTCGTGGAAGCCATGAATGGTAAAATTTTTTTAGAAAGCGAGGTGGGCAAAGGGACTACATTTACCATTGTATTTCCGGGCGTAGAATATATCAAAGAACCACTAAAACAAACAGTATTTGAACCGGGAAGCAAAAAGTCCGGAAAAATCCCGCGTACGGTAGCAGCATACAATCCGGGCAGTCCTGTTCATGAAAGGAAAAAAGATGACCAGAAACCTGTGAGCATAATGAGCCATGACGAATTCATTTCCCTTCTGGACAAATTTGAGAACAAAATGTACCGTCAATGGAAACAGTTTGAGTCAAAAAAGCCACTTAAGGAAATAAAATTTTTCGCACAGGATGTTGTCAGACTGGGTAAAAAATTTAAGGTGAAATATGTTCAGGAATACGGGGAACAGTTGTATCTTACCATCGAAAATTTTGATATCGAGGAGATGCAGCTTAAACTGGAAGAATTTCCAGGTTTGCTGGATAAACTGAAAAAGATACCACATGAGACACGCATGTAAATTTTTTTCACAAATAAGAACGATCAGTTGGATGTTCTCCCGACAAACCAGGAACCTTAACAGACAAAAAAACTAACGAATGAATCCGGAAGAACAGAGCATTCTGATCGTTGATGATGTTCCCAGGAATATACAGTTGCTGGGAAGCATTCTGAAACAGGAGAATTATGAGCTGGAATTTGCAACCAGCGGTAAGGAAGCCCTGGAGTGGCTTGCTTCAAAACGTTTTGAGCTTGTCCTGCTGGATATTATGATGCCCGAAATGGATGGCTTCGATATATGCCGTAAGATAAAAGAAAATCCTTCAACACGTGAAATTGCTGTCATTTTTCTGACTGCAAAGGCTGATTCTGAAAGCATTATTAAAGGTTTTGAGGCCGGAGCCGTGGATTATATAACCAAACCTTTCAATACCAAAGAATTGAAGATGCGCGTCAAGACTCATCTGACCATCCAGCATCAGCGGAAACAAATAGAACAGAAAAACGTATATGAAAAGAAGATCTTTTCGGTGATCGGTCATGATCTGCGCAGTCCGGTCGGTAACATTCGTACGTATATTGATGCCTTCCTGATGGTGACAAACGAGCTGGATAAAAATACCCAGGTTTTGCTCAAGGACCTGTATATACTTGCGGACAATGCTTTCAGTCTGCTGGAAAATCTCCTCAACTGGGCAAAGAGCCAGTCAGGTAACATCATTTGCAGGCCTCAGCCTGAAAACATACCGCGACTGATCCAGATCATCATCAAACTTTTTAAAATTCAGGCTGAAAATAAGAACATCAAATTGAAATATGAGGGACCTGAAGAAATACATGCGTTTGTCGACAGGGAATTGATCTCAAGCGTGATACGAAATCTGATTTCGAATGCCCTGAAATTCACACCCCGTAACGGACATGTTACAATAACCGTTTCCACAAAAAAGATACGCGGAAAGAATCAGGTTGTACTTCAGATCAAAGATAATGGTGTGGGAATGCAGGCGGAATCAATAGAAAAGCTGTTGACCAGAAATATACATTATACAACTTACGGGACTGACAATGAAAAGGGATCGGGATTGGGTATCCAGCTGTGCAAGGAATTTATCAACCTGAACAATGGTGAATTGTGGATCAAAAGCAAGGTAGGCAAGGGCAGTAGTTTTTTTGTGAGCCTTCCGGCATCCGAGAAATGATTTCCCGGTAAATTTTTTTTTCTATCCTGAATTTTACAAGTCAGTTGATTCTGAAAGACAATATCATTTGTTTTTCAATAATAACGGTTTATATTCGCTTCAGAAACGTTTTATCCATTTTAAAAATTAAGACACGCACGATCATGAAAAAAATGCTTTATTCAGGTTTAATATTCATTTTACTATTCTTATTCAATATGTGTGATAACGGCAAAAAAGATGACAATCCTCTGCTATCTGATTATAATACGCCATTTAAAGTACCTCCTTTTCATCTGATTGACACCACGCATTTTTTTCCTGCCTTCATTGAAGGCATCAATCAGCACAATGCTGAGATAGAATCTATTGTCAACAATCCCGCGGAACCTGATTTTGAGAACACGGTTTTTGCTTATGACCAATCGGGAAAACTTTTGACACGGATTTCCCGGGTATTCAATCCACTGAACAGCGCAAATACAAATCCTCAGATGCAGTCCGTTGCACGCCGGATTGATCCGTTGTTGTCTCAGCATTGGGATGATATCTATATGAATGAAAAGTTGTTCGGCAGGATCAGAACCGTATACAATAAACGCAACGAACTGGAACTTGATTCACAACAGATGCGGGTATTGAACAAATATTACAACGATTTTGTGCGCCGCGGCTCCAATTTACCGGCAGAAAAACAGGAAGAGCTGCGCAGGATCAATGCTGAACTGTCCATGCTTTCGCTGACTTTCGGAGAGAATTTGCTGGCCGAGACCAATGATAATTTCAGACTGGTTATTGAAGATGCAGCCGACCTTGAAGGTTTGTCCGAAAGTATCATCCGGAGCGCTTTACTTGCTGCGGAGGAACTGAACATGCCGGACAAATGGGTTTTTACCCTGGCCAAACCCAGCATGATACCTTTTTTACAGTTTTCTGAAAACCGGGATCTGAGGGAAAAGATTTACCGTGGTTACTTTATGCGTGGTGACAATCAAAATGCACATGATAATAAAGATAATGTTCAAAAAATAATCCGGCTTCGTGTGGAAAAGTCAAAATTGTTGGGTTATGAAACCTATGCTGATTATATCATCGAAGAGAACATGGCTAAAACACCTGATGCTGTCTATGATTTTTTGCTGAAGCTCTGGAATCCTTCGCTGTCTCTTGCCAGAAATGAATTGGCCGAGATGCAGGGAATTATTGAACGGGAAGGCGGTGATTTTAAACTTCAGCCATGGGACTGGTGGTACTATGCTGAAAAGGTGAGAAAAGACAAGTACGATCTGGATGAAAATGAATTGAAGCCCTATTTCAAACTGGCCAATGTTAGGGACGGCATGTTCAGGGTTGCACATGAACTTTACGGAATAAACTTTCAAGAAAGCACGGATATACCGGTGTACCATCCTGATGTGGAAGTTTTTGAGGTGACTGAAGGTGATGGGAGGCACATCGGGATTCTTTATCTGGATTATTATCCGAGAGGAGGAAAACGTGTCGGTGCATGGTGTACAACATTCCGTTCACCGGGCTGGGAAGACGGAGAAAGGATTCATCCGGTGGTTTCCGTTGTAACCAATTTCACGACACCGAACGCAGATCTGCCTTCCCTGCTGAACTGGGACGAAGTAACGACATTGTTCCATGAATTCGGTCATGCATTGCACGTATTGTTCACGGAAGGGAAATATGACCGCACAGCCGGTGAAGTTGCACGTGATTTTGTGGAACTTCCTTCCCAGATCATGGAAAACTGGGCAGGCGAACCCGAGGTATTGAGATCATATGCCCGGCACTTTGAGACCGGTGAAGTGATCCCTGACGAATTGATCACCAAGATCGTAAGAAGCAGCACATTTAACCAGGGATTTGAAAGCACTGAATTGATTGCAGCGTCAATCCTGGATATGGACTTTCATACGCTGGATGTTCCCTTGGATGTTGATGTGGTGGCATTTGAGAATGCATCAATGGAGAGAATAGACCTGATTCCGGAAATTCTTCCGCGTTACCGTGCCACTTACTTTTCTCATATTTTTAACGGAGGTTATGCGGCCGGATACTATGTATATTTGTGGGCTGAACAGCTGGATGCAGATGCATTCATGGCTTTCAAAGAATCCGGTGACCTGTTTAACCAGGAACTTGCTGCAAAATTCAGAAAATATTGCCTTGCAGAATCCGGTGATGACGAGAGCATGGTGCAGTACGTTAAATTCAGGGGTAATATGCCTTCTGTCGAAGCTATGATTGAAAGAAGAGGGTTGAACTAAAAGGATGGGATGGTCATTTAGAGGAATGAACTGAGAATCAGCACTCCTGCAAGTCCCAGAACACCAACCAGCGTTTCCATTACGGTCCAGGTTAAAAACGTATCCCGGATGCTGAGGTTGAAATATTCTTTATACATCCAGAAACCGGTATCGTTTACATGCGAAAGGATGAGGCTACCGGATCCGATGGAAAGCACCATCAGTTCGGGACTGACTGCAACCGTTGAAAATAAAGGCAGAACGATGCCTGCAGCCGTCAATCCGGCCACTGTTGCTGAGCCTACACAGACCCTTATGGCAGCAGCTATGATCCAGCCGAGAAGCAATGGTGATAATGATGTCTTTCCAAGTGCATTTGCGATGTAATCCCCGACACCGCTGTCAATCAGAACCTGTTTCAGGATTCCCGCCCCGGCAATAATCAGCAAAATCATGGTAATGCTCATCACCGATCCGGTTGTCATTTCCATGATCGCTTTCATTTTTTTCCCCCTTGCGATACCAAGTGCATATATGGCAAAGAATACGGAAACAAGCATGGCGATGGATGGATTGCCGATAAAGGCATTGATTTCGCTGATCAGGGTATCTTCCGGAAGTATGAAACCCAACAAGGTTGAAGTGATGATCAGCAATACCGGAAGAAGTGCAGCGGCTATGCTGATCAGCATGCCCGGCAGTTCTTCTTCCTTCAATATGCGCGGATTCACAAACTCCTTCAGGGGTGTTGCCCTGATATTTTTTATGGTCCTGGCAAACAACGGTCCGGCTATTATAATCACAGGTATGGCAATGAGCATGCCTAATAATAGTGTTTTACCCATATTCGCGTCAAACATCAGCGTGATTGCAGTCGGTGAAGGATGAGGCGGCAGGAATCCGTGTGTTACGGATAGTGAAGCAAGCATGGGTATGCCGACATACAGAAGTGGCAGACCCGTGGCAGTTGAAACGGTGAAGATAAGCGGCACAAGAATTACAAATCCCACATTATAAAACATGGGGATACCCACAATAAATCCGGTAACCACCAGAGCCCATTGAATATATCTGATGCCGAATACCTGAATCAGTTTGGATGCTATCCTTTGTGCGGCACCACTTTCAGCGACAAGTTTACCAAGCATTGCACCGAAACCGAGTATCATTACCAGTGATCCCAGCGTATCTCCGATGCCTTTTTCGACGGATTGCACGACATCCTGCAGGGGCATACCTTCAGCAATGCCGATTGCAATGGATGCTACAATAAACGATATGAAGGCATCTATTTTAATAACCGTGATGAGCAGGATCAGAAGCAGGATTCCCAGTGCGACAATTAGCAGCGGCATGTGACAACCAATAATGTAAACCATAAACCCTTCTGGGTTGAACAGAATATAGAAGGGCAATTGCAGACCAAAGATAAATGATTATTTTACGAAATAAATTTATTAATTTTATAATTCCATATGAACATAAACCGGAAGTTGCCGGGATTACAGATAATACTCAAGCAAATTATTTCAATATAACAATTTAAATCACAAACGAATCAATATGAAATACCGCAAACTTGGACGGACAAACTGGGATGTAAGTGAAATCGGATATGGTATGTGGGGGATGGGGGGATGGACCGGTTCGGATGATAATGAATCGGTTGCTTCCTTGCAGCGTGCTGTTGACCTCGGCTGCAATTTTTTTGATACCGCCTGGGGTTATGGTGCCGGTAAAAGTGAAAGTCTGTTGGGAGACCTGGTGAGAAATAACAAGGATAAGAAGATCTATACCGCAACAAAGATCCCCCCGAAGAATTTCAAATGGCCGGGCAAAAAGGAATATACACTTGATGATTGCTACCCCCCTGACCATATTGAGAAATATGTCGAAAAAAGTCTTGAAAACTTCAAGCTGGATTCCATTGATCTCATGCAGTTCCATACCTGGGAAGACACCTGGCTGGAAGATGACAGATGGATTGTTAAGATGATGGATCTGAAATCACAGGGATACTTTCATTCCATAGGAATCAGCCTGAACAGGTGGGAACCATGGAATGGAATAAAGACTGTAAAAAGCGGGATCGTCGATACGGTCCAGGTAATATACAATATTTTCGACCAGAATCCGGAAGATGAGCTTTTCCCGGCCTGCCGCGAGAACAAAGTCGGCATAATCGCCAGGGTTCCCTTTGATGAAGGATCCCTGACAGGTACATTGACCATGGACAGCAAATGGCCTGACGGCGACTGGCGAAATACCTACTTCGTTCCTGAAAACTTGAAATCAAGCGTGGAACATGCAGATGCACTGAAACAAGTGCTGCCCGAGGGAATGACCATGCCGGAAATGGCTTTGCGCTTTATTCTGGGCGAACCTGCAGTAAGCACGTTAATACCAGGTATGCGAAAGACAAGCCATGTTGAAATGAACCTGGCTGCCAGCGATGCAGGTCCGCTGAACAAAAGACTGATGAAAGAACTTAAAAAACATCGATGGGACAGGCAACCTACCAGGTGGTCACAGTAACATAGAAATATCAATTCATAAGCACGGATGAGCAGTGAACGTGGTGATATATCCTTGAATATCCATGACGGGCATGATTAAGTACAGCTGCATGAAACCATTATTTCTGATCATTTTTGCCACAATTACCCTGATTCAGGGTTATCCGCAGAAGACCTCAAGACAGGATCTGGTATATATTGACAGCCTGATGAACCGTTATTATGCATGGAATGAACCGGGGGCTGTTATCCTGGTCGCACAGGAAGGAAAAACTCTTATAAGAAGGGCATACGGTCTGGCAAACCTGGAATTGCATGTTCAGAACAGACCTGAATATGTTTTTCCCATTGGTTCATTGACCAAACAGTTTACGGCAATTTCCGTCCTTCAGCTGGCACAGGAAGGAAAACTTTTCCTGCAGGACGATATAAGACAATACCTTCCCTGGTATAATACGCACGGACGTGTGATCACGATAGATCATTTGTTGAGCCATACAAGCGGCATCATAAGTTATTCGGAGAAAGAGGGTTTCATCAACAAAATCATGATTCCGCATTCGAAATACGAGGTTGCACAATTTTTTATGAACGACTCATTGCTCTTTGAACCCGGGAGTGACTGGAGCTACAGCAATTCCGGATATTTTCTGGCAGGACTTATCGTGGAAGAGGTTACAGGGATGACACTGGGAGAATTCATGCAGAAAAACATATTTGGTCCGCTGCAAATGACAAATACTTCAATAGCAACGCATCAGCGGCTGGTGCCCCTTTCAGTGACGGGATATTCTCACTTGGGAAATGATGATTACAGAAAAGCGGCGTATTTCAACTGGACCTGGCTCTTTGCCGCAGCAGATATCATATCGACCGTGGACGATCTCCTGAAATGGGACGAAGCACTGTACGGAGAAAGAATCCTCCGGAAAGAATGGCTCGAAAAAGCCTGGTCTTCATACATTTTGTCGAACGGACAGAAAACCAAATATGGTTATGGTTTTTCGACAAACATATATAACGGATTGGATCTTATCGCTCATGGGGGCGGGGTTTACGGTTTCATGTCCTATGCCGTGCGCATACCTTCCAGACAGATATTTGTAATCATTTTATCCAACAAAACACTCAATCCGGCCAACCTTGCCTATCAGATTGCACTCAGGATTGCAGGTGAACCACTGACAAGTATCAGAATAAGGCAATATCCTGAGCAGGACTTTCAGGATCCGAATGATTTTGTAGGTGTATATGAGATTCGGAGACTCGGGACAAGAATGGCACGCAATTACGGTAATAAAAAAATGTATAGATACATTACTCTCCGGAACGATACATTGTTTTCCCAGATCACTGGAGATTCAAAATTCCCGCTCCTGCCCGTCAGCAAGGATCTTTATTCCATCGGGTACAGCAATATACTGATACAGTTTAACCGCGGTTACGAAGAGGGCATCCATTCGCTTGAGGTTATCAGTGAACCCCTGAATTATGGTCCCATGCAGATAGAGTTTAAAACCAGCCTGCCGCTGCCTGCGGAAAAATCTTATATCACACTGGACAAGGCAATCCTTGAACGTTATACGGGAAACTATGATTTCGGGGACGGTGATTTTATAGTCGTATCCGTAATGGGTAATCGTATTTTCATTGAATATTCAGGAGGGAATAAAGAAGAGATATTTGCAGAAAGTGATACCAGATTTTTTCTTAAATCGGTTGATATCACATTTGAATTCATTATTAATCAGGCTGGTATGGTAAACGGATTGATCATGGATCAGATCAGCCGTTATGAAGCTAAAAAAATCGACTGAAACCGTTAAACCATTTACATTTCCTGCCGAAAAGCGTATGCATCACAATTAAACCATTCATGACCCGGACATTTCACTTTCCGCAGGTACTGGTTAATAATCCTGAAATTTATACGGCATCAAGGATGTCCCAGACAAAGGCACGGATGCCGACTTCCTCATTTACAGCATCAAGCTTCTTCACTTTTTCAAGAACAACATCCACCTTTTGATCCTCAATAATTGTCAATGTGGCTGAGTTTAATTCAGGCCATGTATGGGTCCCCATACGTGGCTCCCCGGTCTCGGATCCTCTTCCCATTATAGTTGGCCATTGAGTGTATCCTTTGATTCCAAGACGGTCAAGCATATATTCTATCCTTTCGGTATGTGCCTGGTTGTATATGATCAGAACTGCTTTCATCAGGTTAAAAGATTATTAAATAATGTTATTGATTCAAATACAATTATTTATCCATAAAGTCGAACTTGCGGCGAACCTGAGCTTTTTCATCCCTTTCCCCCCTGCGGGCAAATACCCTGTAAATCACAGGAACGATCAGCATGGTCACTACAGTAGAAAACACCAGTCCTCCGATCACCGAAATACCCATCGGGCTCCAGATCTCAGAACCTTCACCGGTACTCAGCGCAAGAGGCATCATACCGAGTATGGTTGTCATCGCAGTCATCAGCACCGGACGCAGGCGTGATTTTCCTGCAAGCGCTATGGCATCGTCAATATCATATCCCCTGTCACGCATCAGGTTGATGTAATCAACCAGAACAATGGCATTTTTAACGGCAATGCCAACAAGCATGATGGCGCCCAGACCGGCAATGACACTTAAATCGGTATTGGTGATGAACAGGGCCAGAATGACACCTGTAAAGGCAAATGGAATCGAGAACATTATAATAAATGGCATTCTGAATGATTCGAATTGTGAGGCCATCACCAGATACACCAGTATAAGACTCAACATCAACAGCATGGCCAGATCGGTAAAGCTTTCCTGAAGATCCTCAAATGCACCTCCTACTTCAATGATGATTTCAGGTGGAATATCCATTTTGTTGATCTCCGTCTGGACATCGGCTGCCAGTTTCCCCAGGGATACCTTATAGGGAGTGGTAGAGACGGTCACCACCCTTTGTCTTCCCTGTCTTTCAATGTTTGGTGTCGACCAGTACTCCCTGATTGTACCGATTTCGCTGAGCCGGATTTTGTTTCCCAGTGGATTCGTGATCGCAATATTCTCAATATCGGAAATTGAGTTCCTGTAGGATTCATTGAATTTTACCACCACATTATATTCATCGCCTCCTTCACGGTATTGGGTTGCTATCAGACCGTTGATGCGGTTGTTTAAAGCCATGGCAACAGTTGTTGTGTTTAAGCCCATGGCTGCCATTTTTTCGCGGTCAATATCGAACCTGAGCTCCGGTTTGGATTTTTCACGACTGATCTCAATATCCCTTGCCCCGGGGATCGTTTCAAGATGCTCTGCAATCTGATCGGCCAGCAGTGTGGTCTGTTCTATGTCATAACCAAATATCTGAACATCCAGTGTCGTTGTGCTCATCGACATTCCGCCGCCTGTCGTAACGTTGAACTTGATGATCTCCGGTATTTTCTGAAGTTCCTGCCTGATCCGTTCGGCAATGTCCCAAACCGTCACATCACGGTCCTCCGCACTGGTCAGGCTGATGCTGTGATTGATGATGTTGGAACCTGAAGACTGGAAAATAGCCATGATACCACCGCTTTCATCAGAACCGGCAGAGGAGGATAGCAACTCCAGCTCATCAGGTAACAATGCAACGGCAATACTGTCTATTTTCCTGGCGATACGGGCACTTTCTTCCATGCGGGTGCCCGATTGCAATTCCGCTGCCACGGTTATATAACCGTCATCGGACTCCGGAATGAATGAAGTGTTCAATCCTGTTGCCAGCAATATGCTGCCGAAAAATATGATAAATGATATGACCGTGATCAAGAGCTTGTTGTGCAAACTCCAACGTAATGCCTTTTCATACCGGCTGTCGAGCTCGTTAAGCCAGGGTATGACGATTTGCTCGTATTTGCTTATCCTGGTCCTGTAGCCATTCTTTGGCCTCAGTGAAAGCAATTTTGAGCTCAGCATAGGTGTCAGTGTAATGGCCGCAATGGTAGATGTGGTGACCGTAATGGAAACGATCCATCCAAGCTGACGGAACAGGACTCCGGTCATGCCTCCGATCATGGTCATTGGTAAAAAAACAGCAACGACCGTGAGTGTGGTTACGATAACCGCCAGCCATACTTCATTCGTTGCATATATGGCAGCTTCCCTCGGACTGCTTCCTCTTTCAATATGCTTGCTGATGTTCTCAAGCACGACAATGGCATCATCTACCACCATCCCGATGGCTATGGAAAGCGAAGAGAGGCTTATGATGTTTATGGTATTATCTGTAATATAGAGATAAATAAAGGCAACAATAAGCGAAATGGGGATGGTCAGGACAATAATCAGGGTTGCCCTCCAGCGTCCGAGAAAAAAGAAAACTACCATCATTACAAAGAACAGTGCAAACATCAGGGTTTCCGTTAGATTCCTGATCGAACCGCTTATAAATTCACTGGAATCCAGAATCACCTCTATACTGATGTCCGACGGAAGTGTATTCTGGAGTTCTTGAAGTTCCTTGTTTATTTCGCGGGCAATTTTGACCGTATTGGCTCCTGACTGCTTCATGACATACATGGTGATCCCGCGCTGACCATTAATCCTTTGGTCTATTGACATTTCCCTGATGGAATCTTTCACGGTGGCGACATCCCTCAGGTATATGGGTTGTCCCGACTGATTGCCGATCACTATATCCCGGATCTCGTCGCTGCTGTTGAATTCTCCTTCAACACGAAGGGGATAGTTCAACATGCCCATTTTGATGTTGCCGGTTGGCATGTTCATATTTTCCATCTGCAGAACGCTACCGATCTGTTCAATGGTCACGTTATATGCTTCCATCCTTTTTGGATCCACATCGATCAGCACCTGACGGATCGGGGTCCCTGCAAGACCTATTGATCCGATGCCTTCGATCCGGTTTAACGGATTGATGATCTTCTCCTCCAGCAGCTTTTCTATTCCTTCATAGCTTTCCTCGGCAGTGATCGCATAAAACAGAATGGGCATCATGCTTGCATTCAACTTGATGATGGTCGGTTTACCCGCTCCCTCCGGCAGTATTTCCTCAATGAATGAGAGTCCGTCCCGTATTTCGTTTGCTGCTTCATCGAGATCCGTTTCATATTCAAATTCGGCAAAGACGACGGAAATGTTGTCACGCGAAATTGATGTTATTTCCTGAAGCTTATCGACTGAATTCAATGCGTCTTCGATGGGAACTGAAATATTGGTTTCTATATCTGAAGCATTTGCACCGCTGTAAGTAGTGACAACCGTAATTGCAGGAAATTCGATATCGGGATATAAGTCTATGGGCAGGTTGATCAGGGAATATATTCCAAATACAACGACAGCCAGAAAAATCATTAATGTGGTTATCGGTTTTTTAACCGCATTCGCATAGATGCTCATAATGATAGAATTTAATAATATAAAACAAATTTGAGATTAAAAGGCTATAAAATCTGCACATCCATTAATCTGAAACATTAACCTGCATTCCGTCAATTAAAGCGGACTGACCTGCCGTTATCAGATCAGCGCCGATCTGAAGTTCATCGGAAACAATTTCGATCCTGTCATCGAAGCGTTTTCCGAGATTCACATTTACTTTTTTTGCCACACCATTTTCATAAATGAATACATACCGTGTGTTTGTCCCTTCCTGTTGCATCACAGCATTCACAGGAACGATAATGGCTTCTGTCTCATCGAGTTCAAGGGTAACCCTTGCAAACATACCCGGACGCAGGATCTCATTGGGATTGTCCACCCGGATCTCAACCTGGAATGTACGTGCACCGGCATTGATTGTGGGGTGAACAAGGGATACCTGTCCGCTGAATGTTCTGTCAGAATAGGTATCTGTGCTCAGGGAAGCAGACATGCCCTTTTTAACCAATGGAAAATAACTTTCCGGCAGGTCAATAACTGCTTTAAGCGGTCGGATCTGGGTGATGGTAACGATGGCTGCTTTGCCCGCCTGTGTATTGGGTGCCCCGGAATACAGCTCACCGTCCTCAAAGTATTTGCCGGTAATGATACCGTTGAATGGAGCCTTAAGCGTTGTATTCTCCTGAAGATATTCCACATTCGTCCGGGCAACAGTATACTGGGTCTTCACCTGTTCATATTGCTGCTCTGAAATGCTTCCAAGTTTGTAAAGTGTATCAATCCGCAGAAATTCAGACTGGGCGTTTTGAAATTGCGTCATGGACTGCTGCAACTGCGTATTATCCATTTCGACAAGCAGTTGGTCCTTTACAACACGGCTGCCGATTTCAACTTTGATGCTATTTACCCGTCCGGGTGACGCAGGTGCCATGTGGACTTCCTGAAAGGGTTCCAGATTTGCAGTGTATTCTATTGAACGGGTAATGACCTCTTTTTGAAGAGGCATGACCTTGACAGAAAATTCTCTTTCTTCGGCAAGTGATGTGGTGTCCTTTTTTTCTGAATTGCAGGAGGCAACCAAAATGACTGCACCAGCCAGTATCGGAAATAGTTTATTGAGTCCCATTTGTTTTGTTTTTAAAATGATAATGATTGCAATTTTTATAAAGTGTTAAATAATTTTTCAAGTGCAAGTTTTGCCTGCAACAGGTTCATAACGGAAGAAACATAATTGTTTTCGGCCTGAAGGTAGTTGGAGTTGGCCTGGGTCAAATCAAGACTGGAGAGCATCCCCTGCCTGTATTTATTGTAACTGTTGTCATAGACCCTTTTGGCTACCGCAATATTTTCTTCCTGGGTAAAATAGTTTTCCAGTGCGCTGTTGTATTCAAAAACGAGCTGTTTTTCCTGCAATGCAAGCTGGTCTTCCAGAAGAGCCTTACTGCGCAAGGTTTTTTCGAGCTCTATTTTTGCCTGGCTGAGCTGTGCTCTTTTGGCCCCGCCGGAAAAAATAGGAAGTGTGAGGGTAACACCGGCCGCATTATTCGGACTGATGTCAAATCCGGTCGTTTTGATCTTTTCGGTATAACTGTAAAATCCTGCAATAGTAGGAGCATACGCCCACCTGTTCAGATCAACCATTTTTTTGTTCAGTTCAGTCTGGGATTCCATGATAAGGTAGTTCGGATTGTTGCGTTTATCAAAATCCTGAGACAGTACCTGGGTTTCATCCAGTTCTCCCAACAGTGTGGAAAAACTGTCTGCCAGCTCAATAGCCGTTTCAGGTTCAATTCCCAGCTGAAGCCGCAGCATATTGTAACTCAGTTCAACATTTCTTTGCATGGATTTTCTGGTATTTTCAATCTGTGAAACATTGATCCGTATCTGGTCCACATCTGTAGCTTCCAGAATGCCTGCCTGATACATATCCTGCGTATGCTTCAAAACCTCATTCAGGTTTCCTATGTTTCTGTTGATGATATCCAGTGATCTTTCCGAGATCAGTATCAGATAATAGGTACTGATGACTCCTTCCTTGATTTCCAGTTCAGTCCTGGTAACATTCTGCTCGGATATTTGCCGGGCGATTTTGGCAGTCTGTATGCCAATCCAGTATTGACCGTTAAAGATCAGTTGCGATACCTGAATGTCCGCATTGGCCTGGTCTTCCATGAGTATGACGGATGAACCTGCAGAGCCGAAGATCTGGCCTATGGCATTAATTACCTCAAGGTCACCAGCATCCAGCAAACCGTAATTGATATCCGGCAGGAAGGAACCTCCTTCAGAACCGCCGAATCTTAACTCAGCTTCGTAATTGAAATAGGTCATATAATTGAATGAACCGGATACCTGCGGAAGTCCTTGTGCAATTGCTTCTCTCAGACGCGCCTGGGATAACAGTACGTCCTCCCTGGCATTTAGCAGGGTTTTGTTGTGCTGCAATGCATACTCCTGTGCCTCTGTCAGTGAAAGGCTGAT
>JAFGRC010000100.1 GCA_016935355.1 Bacteroidales bacterium | reverse complement strand
TCTGTCAATGCCGATTTTGGGCAGATGACAAAATGGTCGGCAGCCGGATTGCTTGAGAAAGTGCTGGTGTTCCGGTCTCATCCCGGCCAGCCTTCAGATTCATGGAAACAGGCATGTGACATTGGTGACTGGTTGATCAGAGGCGACAACCTCACCGTTGGGACACTCTTTCCTGAAGGGGTTGATACAAGTTTGGTATCAAGGCTGAAACTTGGTTCGGAATACCGGGATCTGTTGTCTGATCCAGAATTTATCCTGAATGACCTGTACAATATCGATGGTAATCAATTTAACCTGGTAAATATTAAACAGTTGAATCCAAGTTTCATCACCTGTTTTCTCGATATAGAACAACAAAATGCAGAAACCAACACCGAATCGATAATTTTTATCATGCATAAGGAGCGACGCACCGGTGATAACCTGCCTTATGAGACCGGTTCAATTTTACCCGTCATGTACGGAGGTTTCAATTCTTATGATACTCACTGTAGATTGGTACCCACCCAGTCTCTGGATATGGCCATGACCGATGATCCAAGAGATGTATATGGATGTCTTTCCCATAACGAACCCCTTCCTCCTGAATTTTATCCAGATGTCAATGTCGGTGGTCAGAATGCAAGCCCGACCTTCCTGATTTTCGTTAAATACTGGGTTGTTTCAACCACACGTCCATCCAGTGGCAGTCCTTATGTGGGTAGAAATACAGTGCTTCTCCGTTATGCGGATGTTCTGCTGTTGTATGCAGAGGCGCTCAATGAATCGGGACAGCCGGCGGAAGCACTTTCATGCCTGAACAGAGTCCGTTCCAGGGTTAACCTGGGACCAAAAACCCTCGGACCTTATGAAATGATGCGGGATCTCATTTGGAAAGAAAGGCGGTTGGAACTGGCCGGTGAATATGAACAGTTTTTTGACCTGGTAAGGCAGGGCGATATATATGCCGTGATGCAATCGCTTGCAACTACCGAGGTGATGGCCAAGAAAAAAGGCGATGGAGCAAGAAGGTTCATCCCGTATGTGAACGAAATATTCCCGATCCCGAAAGATGAAATCATTCTCAGCAATGGAGTAATACAACAAAATCCGGGCTACTGAATCCCTGACCAAAAGAAAAGAGATGAAAAACATCGTGATATTGTTACTGCTGATGATGCTTCCAGCTGCATGTATGGAGGAAATTATAAGATTTGAGGATCCTCGGGCAGATTTTATATTTCCTGCCGATACTATTGAGCTGTATGACAATGTAAAATTCACAAATACGGGGACAGGTGAATATTTTTCCTTTTGGACAGGCGATCAGGGTCATGATTACAATCTCAGGGATTCTGCCAAAAACAATATTGGCCTCCCCCCGAATGCAGGCAGAGACTTTTTCTATTCTTATACACAATCCGGTGCCTACACAGTAGTAATGGTGGCGTCGAGTTATAACGAAACTACAGGAAAGTTTGCTTCTGACATAAAAAGCCAGACTGTTTTTGTGAAACCCGGTAACGATGGAAATACCATTGAAATGTTCGCAATTTATAATGTTGAAAAGGACTATACTCCAGAAGCTGCCATCATTGGGGACAGCATCCTGCTGTTCCGGCTAAACAGAAAATATGAACCGCGTGTAAACACCAGGCCGGTACGATTCAGAACAAATTATGTAAAGGCTGTGCTGACAACCGGAAATGGTGATACCCTCTATTCCGATCTCAGCAAAATACCGATGTATGATATTGAAGCAGACAAACCCAATGTGAATCTAGTCAATGTATACGGATACTTTAATAAGAAAAAGGTTTATAAGCTCATCGCAGCTTTCTATCCTCAAATCAATAGTTTCAAGTTTACTGACGGTCCTCTGGCCAGGAATCTCCTGGAGAAACCTGATCAACCAGGAGCATATACCGCTGACATATTCCGTGATATTTTCCTTCCAAAAACAACTACCATTGAATATGACACTGATTCCGGTGTGGTCGTGACCATGGATGACGATCCGGCTCCAATTGAACCCGGTGTCACACCCGTTACATTATCCTCCGACAGGCATACATTTTACTTTACAAAAGATGTTGAAGGCTATAAAATTATAACCAGAATGGTAC
This sequence comes from Bacteroidales bacterium, assembly GCA_016935355.1. Lineage (GTDB taxonomy): Bacteria > Bacteroidota > Bacteroidia > Bacteroidales > UBA10428 > UBA5072. The sequence continues at coordinate 440 of JAFGRC010000100.1, read as the reverse complement.
TCTCAATCATCTATATTTAGAACGATACCGCTTTCTGAATAATTCGGTGAACCATCTCATCACAAAGGCCGAAAACAATATAGTCCAATTTTTATCAGAATAATCTATTTACTTCAACTGCTATTTCCTATAATTTGATCCAAACAACTAAAACTAAAAGCTAAACCTATGCTGAACAAGAAATGGAGCGGCAATAAGTTAGCCTTTCGGATAGCTTTTGTCTTTATTATCCTGCTCACCTGTCTTCCGGTCTCCCTGCTTGCAACAGAAAATGGTTCGGGACAACCTGTGAAGGTAAGTGGAGTAGTGGTCGACCAGTCCAATTCACCTCTGATCGGTGTAACGGTTCTGGTTGAAGGCACCACAAGTGGGACCACTACTGGTCAGGACGGCAGTTTCGAAATTGATGTACCCCCCGGTTCCGTGCTGGTGGTATCATA
>JAFGRC010000099.1 GCA_016935355.1 Bacteroidales bacterium | reverse complement strand
GAAATCTCGCTGGCCCATAACGGGGTTTTATTCCTTGATGAGTTATCGGAATTTAAACGGGCGGTTCTTGAAGTCATGCGGCAACCACTGGAAGACCGGAAGATCACCATCTCACGTTCCAGATTGTATAGATTCTCAATCGAATATCCGGCCAGCTTTATGCTCTGCATCATTTTGCCGCTCCCGGTTATTCAACGCGCTATTGATCCTTTATTGGGATGTACCTTGAAGTAGTCCGGTTTTTTTACGTTATTTTGCAGAATGTAATTGGTCTCGGAGGCATTATAACCACATTAATTGCAGTAATTCAATGACAGTATCACGTGAGTTCCAGGTCTTTGCAAAACCGGTCGGTGCGGTTTGCAACATGAACTGCCGGTACTGCTATTATCTGGAGAAGGAACATTTATATCCGGATAGAAAGTCTTTTATCATGCCGGATGATGTTCTTGAAAAATACATTGTACAGCATATAGAGGCATCTACAGAACAAGTGATAAACTTCTCCTGGCATGGCGGGGAACCCACCATGGCAGGGCCGGATTTTTTTCAAAAGGTCGTTGATATACAGCGCAGGCACAAACCTGTTGGCCGTTTTATTGTAAATGGGATGCAGACCAACGGAACGCTGCTCGATGATGCATGGTGCAGATTCTTAAGTGATGAAAAATTCCTGGTAGGCATCAGCATCGATGGACCTGACGGACTGCATAACATGTACCGCGTTGGAAAAGATGATAGTCCTTCTTTTGAACGTGTATTGCGCGGATATGAACTATTGCAGAAGTACAATGTGGTTACGGAAATATTATGTGTTGTTCATGCCGGTAATGTGCACGATCCTCTGAAAGTATACCGGTTTTTCAAGCAACTGGAAGCGAAATACATCACCTTTCTGCCACTTGTTGAGGAGATACCGGGATCTGACGGTAAGGTTACCGAATCAACCGTACCGGCTGCAGATTTTGGTAATTTCATGAGGACAGTGTTTGACGAATGGGTTGAACGGGATATCGGAAAAATCAAAGTTCAGCTGTTCGAGGAAGCTGCAAGAACGGCATTTAAACAGGAACACACCTTATGCATTTTCAAGGAAACATGTGGTGGTGTCCCCGTGATTGAGCGCAACGGCGATTTTTATTCATGCGACCATTTTGTGGATGGCGATCACCGTCTTGGTAACATTAAAGATACTCCATTGGTCGATTTGCTGGAAAGCGATGCACAAAAAGCATTCGGAAAGGCAAAACGGGATACACTGCCGCAATTTTGCATGGAATGTGAGGTGAAAGACATGTGTAACGGAGAATGTCCGAAGAACCGTTTTATTAAGGCCCCTGACGGGGAATACGGCCTGAATTATTTATGTACCGGTTACAAAAAGTTTTTTAATCATTGCCGTCCGTTTGTGAATGCTGTTGCTGCGGCATGGAAAAATCAAAATTTGCAGACACAAAAATCTGCGGGCATTAATGAAGCATCAAAGAAAAAAACCGGGCGCAACGATCCATGTCCCTGCGGATCGGGTAAAAAATATAAAAATTGTTGTATGTGAGATTTGAAATATCATGGGGATTCCGATGGAATCGGAATCCCCATGATATTATAAAGATGATTTAAAAAGATGATATTAAAAGGATTGGAATTAAAAAAACATTCCGTTATGTCGTCAGTTTTTCCTTGAAAAACGCAACGGTCCGTTCCCATGCCAGTTTTGCCGCCTCTTCATGATACCGGTCGGGATTTGAATCGTTGTTAAAAGCATGGCTTGCCCCTTCATACATATAAATGTGGTATTCAATGCCCGCACCTTTTAATGCTTCCTCAAAAGCAGGTATGCCGGCATTTATCCGTTCATCGTTTCCTGCGTAATGTGCCATAACGGGGGCTTTTATTTTAGACGCATCCTCGGCTGCGGGCTGGCTTCCGTAATACGGGACAGCTGCATCGAGCTCAGGCGATAATATAGCAACCTGATTCGTTATGCCTCCCCCCCAGCAGAAACCTGTACAACCGACCTTACCGGTGGATAAAGGATGCGTTTCGAGGTATTTTACTGCAGCAGCGAAATTCTTGGCTGTGGAATCGCTGTCAAGTTCACGCATCATTGTGGCTGCCTGACTTTCATCACCTTCAGGTGTGCCTCCCAGCGGAGATAGTGCATCCGGGGCAAGCGATAAAAAGCCTTCCTGTGCCATTCGCCGGGTGACATCCAAGATATGGGGCTGTAGTGCCCGGTTTTCATGAATGACGATAACAGCAGGAAATTTACCGCCAACATCCGGTCTTGCAAGATAAGCCCTGACATCACCCGTTTCACCCGGATAGGTTATGAATTCGGTGAAAAGATCAGGATCATCCTGGAATCCTGCGGCTTTGGCATCATTCTGATCCAATAAGGAAAGCACCGAAATGGCAGCAGCAGTTCCACCGGTATATACTGCCAGCTTCTTCAGAAAATCACGACGGTTAACCTTGCCTTCTTTATAGGATTCGTAAAGTTTCACAATTTTGTTATCCATAGTTTTGTTATTTAGGTGTTTGTCATTTTTTGTATGGACATCATTCGAAAACCTGTTGCCGGATTGGCATTTATCGGGTTAAGTTATTAAAAATTTATAAAATAAAGAATCATGAAAGCGCATCATTCATCAAAGTATGTTTTTAAAATGTACTTGCAATAGCCTTTACCGGATCAAGTCTGGAAGCGGTTATTGCGGGAAGCAGTCCGGCTATCAATCCGATTATACTACTGATGAACAAACCGAAAATGATGTTATTCCAGCTGAGAAAAACATCAAAATCCTGAGCCCTGGCTATAAAAGTTCCCAGATAAACAAAGAATAAACCAAAAATACCACCGACAATCGACAGCAATACGGACTCATACAATACTTCAAGGATAATATAATGGTTTTTGGCACCCAGGGCTTTCTGAATTCCAATGACAGGAGTTCTTTCCTTTACGGAAACGAACATGATGTTGGCTATTCCGAATCCGCCGATCAGTACAGCAAAAATTCCGATCACCCATCCTGCCAGTCCGATTATTCTAAAGATCTGGTCGATACCGGCACTCATAAGACTGGTCTGATTCAGTGCAAAATTATCTTTGGCACTTGGTTTAATACCCCTGAGGGCACGCATGGTAAATCGCAGGTTTTCCTTTAGTTCGTTGACAGATATTCCTTCGGGACCTTTAACCCAGATCTGCGGACCGGTGTTCTCATTTTTTAGATCTGCCATGGTTCCTAAAAAGCCAACCGGAATGAGAACAACTTCATCCATACTGCCTCCGCCGATGATCGAACTGCCTTCTTTTGTGAAAACTCCAATGATCGTAACCTTGTTGCCTCTGATCTTAATTTCCCGGCCAAGGGGATTGAGACCGGAAAACAATTCTTCCGCAATTTTATTTCCGATGATACAGAGGTTTTTACCTGAATTTAATTCAAATGCATTAAAAAACCTTCCGGATCGTATACTGAAACTCCTGACCGTCTCAAAGCCTTCACTTGTCCCCCATACAATTATATTGTCAGCACTCCTGTCAAGGTATTCAACACGGGTGGAGATCGCCGCAATAAAACAAATGTTTTCGAGCCGGGTCAAGCGTCTTTTAATTTCATCATATTCCTGGAGTGTTGTAACCGGCCGGTTCATATATTCCCACCATGGATACTCTGTTTCACCTTCTTCAAGGGTCCATGGCCATTTTTCCACAACCACAACATCGTTTCCAAAAGTATCTATTTCTTTGCGGATGTTGTATTCAAGAGAGTCCAGGACAGTAAATATTGACACGATAGAAATGATACCGATCGTAACCCCAAGCAATGACAAAAAAGTCCTGAGCTTGTTCAGTGTAACCGTCCGGTAAGCCGACAGCAGACTTTCACGAAAGATGTAAAACCAGCGTATCATTTCCAATAAGAAGATTAATGGTTTGTTTTTGCGGGATAATAATCACCCCGATCATGAAAAAGCTGTACTTCAGAAGCACAGGGCATTGAAATACCGGCTTTTCTTTGCTATCAGACTAATTCACGCTTTTAATCAATTAATTACTAAATTATTCGGAATAAAACAAAGATAAGAAAGACTTCATAATATTGTCAAAAAATTAATATCTTGGCGTCCGTCCTGAAAAAATTATATCTGTCAAAACTGTTGTACAATGAATGAAATTAGAATAAAATCGGCCCTGGTTTCTGTTTTCAGCAAAGACAATCTTGATGAGCTGGTACATAAACTCCTTGAACTGGATATAAAGATCATTTCTACAGGAGGCACGAAGGAATATATTGAAAAACTGGGCTTACCGGTCACAGCTGTTGAGGAACTTACCGGTTATCCTTCCATTTTGGGAGGAAGGGTCAAGACTCTTCACCCGAAAGTTTTCGGGGGCATCCTGGCGAGAAGGGATCTTGATACCGATATAAAAGACCTTCAGGAATATGAAATTCATGGAATTGATCTGGTGGTGGTCGATCTGTACCCTTTTGAAGAAACGGTAGCTGCAGGAGCATCTGAAGACGACATTATAGAAAGAATAGATATTGGAGGAATATCCCTGATCCGGGCTGCGGCAAAAAACTGGAAAGATGTCGTGATCATTCCTTCAAAGGAGCAATACACACTTTTACTTGATATTCTTAGTAAACAGAAGGGTTTAACGACTATTGAACAACGGAAAAAACTGGCAATAGAAGCTTTTCATATTACATCACATTATGACACAGTTATTTTTAATTATTTGAATTTCCCGAAACAAAAGGAAGTATTCAAACAAAGTATTTTTCCGGCAAAACCCTTACGCTATGGAGAAAACCCTCATCAGCGCGGGACCTTTTTCGGTAGTTTTCACCAGCTGTTTGACCAGTTGCACGGAAAAGAAATTTCATATAACAATTTACTTGATATTGAGGCAGCACTTTACCTGATTGATGAGTTTTCCGAAATCACTTTCGCAATACTGAAGCATAACAATGCCTGTGGAGTCGCATCAAGACCTGATTTAACCGAAGCATGGAAACTGGCACTTGCAGGGGATCCGGTTTCTGCTTTCGGCGGTATCCTGATCACCAACGGAACTGTAGACCAGGCAACGGCAACGGAGATTAACCAGTTGTTTTTTGAGGTCATCATTGCTCCGAAGTATGATGCGGAAGCACTTACAGTTTTAAAGAAAAAGAAAAACCGGATCATTCTCCTGCGTAAAAACCATCCGTTGCCTGTTGTACAGTTCAGGTCCCTGCTGAACGGAGTGGTTGAACAGGACCGGGATATCCTTATGGAATCAAGGGAGGATATGAAACCTGTCACGAAAAAAGTTCCATCTGATACAGATTATGAAGATCTGGTATTTGCCAATAAGATTGTTAAGCACAGCAAGTCAAACACCATTGTACTGGCCGGAAACCGGCAGCTACTGGCCAGCGGGGTAGGACAGACAAGCAGGGTCGATGCCCTGAAGCAGGCAATTGAGAAAGCAGGCAGATTCGGTTTTAAGCTGAAAGGGGCGGTAATGGCATCGGATGCTTTTTTCCCTTTTCCCGATAGTGTGGAGATAGCCGATCATGCGGGGATCAGACTTGTAATACAACCCGGGGGTTCCATCAGGGACCAGGAATCAATAGATTACTGTGATCAACACGGCATGACCATGGTTTTCACGGGCATCAGGCATTTTAAGCATTAAGCCTGAAACAAAGCAGTCATACCTTACGTTCATTAGTATGCTTTAAGTATGGTTTATTTTTTGATTATTTAGCTTCCAAAATATTACCTTTGCAAAACTTTATGATATAACAGAAATATGGGATTGTTTTCGCTTTTTACCCAGGAACTTGCAATTGATTTAGGGACTGCCAATACGATCATTATTGAGAATGACAAGATTGTTGTCGATGAACCTTCAATAGTTGCCATTGATCAGATCAGCAAAAAACTGATTGCAATTGGCGAGAAAGCCAGGCAAATGCATGGAAAGACTCATCAGAATATACGGACGGTCAGGCCTTTGCGCGATGGAGTGATTGCTGATTTCAATGCTGCTGAACTGATGATACGCGGAATGATCAAAATGATCAATTCCCAGAACCGGTTTTTTACACCGTCACTCCGGATGGTTATCGGCATACCCTCAGGCAGCACGGAGGTCGAGATACGAGCAGTCCGTGATTCTTCGGAACACGCAGGAGGCAGGGATGTTTATATGGTCTATGAACCCATGGCTGCTGCCATTGGCATTGGCCTTGATGTGATTGCCCCTGAAGGCAATATGGTGGTTGATATAGGAGGAGGGACAACTGAAATTGCAGTAATAGCACTGGGCGGAATTGTCTGCAATGAATCCATACGCGTTGCCGGAGATGGGTTTACTATTGACATACAAACCTATATGAGACATCAGCATAATATTAAAATCGGGGAGCGTACTTCCGAAGATATTAAAATTATCGTGGGTGCTGCCCTTTCGGATATCGATGACCCGCCGGCTGATTATTTGGTAAGGGGACCAAACCTGATGACCGCAATGCCAATTGAAGTTCCTGTCTCGTACCAGGAAATAGCCCATTGCCTTGATAAATCTCTCACCAAGGTTGAAACTGCTGTTATTTCAGTACTGGAGCAGACACCACCTGAACTTTATGCAGATATCGTTCAGAAAGGAATCTACCTGGCCGGCGGAGGAGCTTTGTTGCGGGGTATGGGAAAACGGTTAACGGATAAAATCGGCATTCCGTTTCATGTTGCTGAAAATCCCTTGCAAGCTGTCGCAAGAGGTTCCGGGATCATACTTAAAAACCTGACCAAATATTCATCACTTCTGATCAGATAAAATGACGGGATAAAAGTTTACAGTAAGGATGCGAAAATTATTGCGATTTATTATTCAAAATCATTTCATAATCCTGTTTTTGCTTATTGAGTCATTCTCATTGTTTCTTCTTTTCAGTAGAAATCCTTACCAGAAATTCACGTTTTACAGATTCTCACACAGTATTATAAACCGTATTGCATCCAGAATAAGCAATCTGGAAGATTATTTTTCCCTTTATCACGAGAACAGAGCGCTTGTTGAAGAAAACACAAAATTGTATAACCAGCTGGCCTCATCTTATCCCGGGACAACATCAGATACCATATATCGGTTATATAACGGAACATCAGGCACATACCTTTATATTCCCGCCCGTATCATTAACAATACTGTAAACAACCAGTACAATTACATCACGATCAACAAGGGAAGCAGAGACCAGATTGAACCGGATATGGCAGTTATTTGCAACAACGGTATTGTTGGTTATACCAAGTCTGTCTCTAAGAATTTTACAGTCGTGCTGCCTGCTTTGAATCTGGATTTTATCGTTAGCGGAAAGATCAAAAAGAGCGGTTATTACGGACCTGTAAGCTGGAATGGTGTGAATGCCAATTTGCTGACATTGGTTGATATACCGCATCACGTAACATTAAACCAGGGTGATACGGTAATAACAAGCGGATATGGGGGTATATTTCCTGAAGGTTATCTGATCGGAACTATAGAAGATTTCCGTTTGAAAGGAGGCAACTACTATGAAATAAACATCAAACTCTCGTCGGATTTCAGGCGACTTGACAATGTACAGGTGATCAGGCATCATGCAAAACAGGAATTGGATTCTCTTCAAAACTTGCTACTGAATGATTAAGACTTTACAAAAATATTTGCTGCTTGTCATTATACTCATCGCCGCACAATTACTGGTATTTGACAATATTGAATTTTCGGGATACATTAATCCTTATGTTTATATTTTATTTATTATAATCCTACCCTTCGAAATTCCCAAAGCCCTTTTGTTGATCCTTGCATTTGCTTTGGGACTGATCATTGATCTGTTCCTGGGGACACCGGGAGTACATTCATCAGCAACGGTATTGATGGCTTTTGCTCGTCCTTATATTCTGGGCGTGTTTGCTCCCCGCGACGGCTATCAGACGGGTACCAATCCCCGTATTGCATACTATGGATTGGAATGGTTTGTTAAATATGCCGCAACACTTGTAATCATTCATCATTTGACATTATTTTACCTCGAAGTCTTGAGTCTGGATCATTTTTTCAATACATTCCTGAGGATTCTGGCAAGTGCAACTTTTACCCTGTTGATTTTGGTGCTGAGTCAGTTCCTGGTATTTCGGAAATAAACATGGACCGGTTTGCGACACGAAAGAATATTATTGTACTGATCATCCTTGTGGTATCTGCAGGACTGGTGATGCGTTTGTTCTATCTGCAGGTTATTGATACCAGCTATAAACTGTCGGCCGAAAACAATTCGAAACGGATCGAAATATTATATCCCGCCAGGGGATTGATTTATGACCGTAATCATGAACTTCTGGTTTACAATCAACCTGTATATGACCTGATGATCGCACCGTTTGAGCTACAGGCTTTCGACAGTACAGAATTATGTGAAATACTTAAGATTGACCTGGAAAGACTTCGTTCTGGAATTCAGCGGGTACGCAACCCGAGATACAGGAGAGAACCATTCATAAAACAGATTTCTCCTGAAACCTATGCTGTTTTACAGGAGAAAATGTACAAATTCCCGGGATTTTATGTCCGCTCGCGCACATTGCGCAAATACAACCGGGAAATTGCCGCGCACTTGCTGGGATATGTCGGAGAAGTGGATGAAAAGCTGATAGCATCTGATAATTATTATGTTATGGGTGACTATATTGGGGTCAGCGGCATAGAAGGATATTATGAAGCGGCATTAAGAGGAGAAAAGGGACAGGAAGTACTGCTTGTTGATGTACATGGCAGGGTACAGGGGCCGTTTCAGGATGGCCGTTTTGACAGGGATGCGGTGGTCGGCAGGGACCTGGAATGCACAATCGATGCCGAACTGCAGGAATACGGGGAAAAACTGATGAAAACATACAAGGGAAGTATAGTTGCCATTGAACCTTCGACAGGTGAAATCCTCACCCTGATATCCGCACCAACCTATGAGCCTTCGTTGCTGGTTGGCAGGACAAGGACCGAAAACTACATCAAGCTTGAAAAGGATACTCTTGAGCCTTTATTCAACCGTGCACTGATGGCTAACTATCCTCCAGGCTCAACCTTTAAGCCGGTGCATGCACTGATCGGTTTACAGGAGGGGGTTATCAGCAGGAATTCAACTTTTTCATGCACACAGGGGTTTTACGCACGCGGTGTAAGTGTGGGATGCCATGTACATAAGAGTCCCCTGAACCTTATTGAAGGCATACAAAACTCCTGTAACGCATATTTCTGCAACGTTTTCAGAAATATCATAGATAATCCGGATTACAACAATGTTACAGAGGCATATAACAGTTGGCGGGATTATGTAATGGCATTTGGGTTTGGAAATTCCCTGAATGCTGATTTCATTAATGAACTCAATGGTTTCATTGCGCCCACATTCTATTATGATCATTATTATGGCGAAAACCGTTGGAACGCACTTACTATTATTTCTCTGGCTATCGGACAGGGTGAAATACTTACTACACCGCTGCAAATGGCAAATCTGGCTGCAACAATTGCCAATAAAGGATATTATTACATACCCCATACTGTAAGGAATATTGCAGGTATTGACACCATTGAGAACCGTTTTACGGAACGAAGGGTGATACCTGTGGATACTGCAAATTTTTCCATAGTTGCTGAGGGTATGGATCTGGCTGTCAACGGAGGAACGGGAAGTACAGCAAGAATAGCGTATATATCAGATATTAAAGTGTGCGGCAAGACCGGTACAGCTCAGAACCCTCAGGGAAGAGATCATTCGGTTTTTATTGCCTTTGCTCCAAAAGAGGAACCAAGAATCGCCATTGCAGTTTATGTGGAACATGGTGAGTGGGGGGCATCATATGCAGCCCCGATAGCCAGCTTAATGATTGAGAAATACCTGAAAGGTTCTGTTGATCCTGGCAGGAAATGGCTTGAGGCAACCATGCTCAGCAGAAATCTTCTTTCAGAACAATGACAGAAAAATTACATATAGAAGATATTGACTGGATAACGATTATCCTTTACCTGGTACTGGTGGTTTTTGGATGGCTGAATATTTTTGCCGTTTCCTATAATGAACGTTTCCGTTCAATATTTGATCTCAGTATGAATTATGGTGATCAGCTGATCTGGATACTTACGTCCTTTGTAATGATTATTTTGCTTTTTGCTGTCGATCACCGTTCCTTTTATTTTTTCGCATATCCGGTTTATGGGTTTGCAATTGTCCTGCTGCTGGCTGTAGTTCTTTTTGGAACGGAAGTGAACAATGCACGGTCCTGGTTCAGGATCTTCGGAGTAAACTTCCAACCTTCAGAATTTGCAAAACTTGCTACTGCACTTGCGCTGGCACGCTTTCTCAGTGGTTGGGATGTGAAGATCCGGAGTTGGAAGTCTATGGTTACCCTATTAATGATGGTTGGTGTTCCTGCAATGATCATTGCAGTGCAACCCGACTGGGGCACTGCGCTGGTGTTTTCAGGGTTTGTATTACTCCTTTACCGTGAAGGTATGCCAGGTTGGATGGCAGCAATGATACTTTTCCTGGCGGGTCTCTTTCTGTTCACATTACTGCTTGTTCCTGCTGAAGTAATTATTGCACTTATTGCCTTTGCCTTTATAGGTTTTGCAATATTAAGCCGTAAAGCAAAACACATTGTTGCGGGTGGAGCCATTTTTGGTGCATTCCTACTGGTTTTACGATTGATGACTGATTTACTTTCCTTGGATTTAAACCAATATCAGGTGATACTTATAACGCTTGTTCTGTCAACAATTGTATATCTTATAATGATTTATCTGTATAAACTGAAACGCTTTCTTTTGGTCCTGGCCATACTGTTCGGATCAATCGCCTTTACCTTTACTGTAGATTACATGTTTCATAATTTCCTGAAACCGCACCAGCAAATGCGTATAAACATTCTGTTAGGCAAGGAGACGGATATTCAGGATGTTGGTTATAATCTGAATCAGTCGAAGATCGCCATCGGTTCGGGTGGTTTCATGGGGAAAGGCTTCCTCAAGGGTACGCAAACCAAATTAAATTTTGTACCCGAGCAATCAACGGATTTCATTTTCTGTACAATCGGTGAAGAATGGGGTTTTGTCGGTACAACCCTGGTCATTGCTGTTTTTGTCGGATTACTGATAAGACTTATTTTTCTTGCAGAACGGCAGAAATCAAATTTTGCAAGAATTTACGGATATGGAGTACTGTCGGTTATCTTCTTTCATTTTAGCATTAACATTGCAATGACCATCGGGCTTTTCCCCGTTATTGGCATACCCCTTCCTTTCTTCAGTTACGGTGGGTCAGCGTTCCTGGCTTTTACCCTGATGCTGTTTATTTTCATCCGCCTTGATTCCGTCAGGAAGGTGTACGTTATTTAGCTACCCCCTTCAAGTTGTAGCTATAAACCTGCTATTTTTTTGTACTGTTTACCCTCGAGTTCTATACCGAATGATCTGGACACATATTTCATCAATGATGGAAAGAATGATAAAAACTCCTTTTCGAATTTATCATGATCTTTATGCAGAATTTCAACAGCATAATCAGTCTCGTCAGGAAGGGTGGTCCTTTCTGACATCCGGTCAAGAATTTCCCTTACACCGTCAATTGTGGAATATTTTTGAATCCAGTTATTCTTAATGAAAGAAGGCAGTATCAGTTTAACGCCGTCCGGCAGAATTTCATAAAACCGTCGAAGGATAGCGTGAACATGTATTACATAATCATTGAGCGGCATTAAAGAATAACGATCCCATAAAGCGATCAGAAAATGATCGTAGAAAATATCGATAATAATACCCGAATACTTATGATATTTATCCGTGATTCTGGATTTACTAAGCTTCACAATCATGTTTTTATCGGTAAATGAATCAATATGCCGGTGCAGGATGATTCCTTTCCTGATCATGGGTGAATATTCGTTGAATTCATAACCTTTCACATAGTCTCCTATGAAATTACCGACAATAATTTCCTCATTGCCGCCTGACAAAAAAATGTGAGCCAAGTAGTTCATAATGTTCGCACACCAGATGTTACTAAATTAGTTAATCGTCCATTATCATGCAACAACAAACATCATAACTTTCATAAATTAATTAACCATCTTTCAACAATTGTGCCATGAAGACAAAACATCACCTTTTGTTAAATGCTTATCGTAATCTTAACGATCAGAATTCATGCACATGTTCTGTAAATCTTTGCATTTTTCGATTCAGTTTTTTATCTTTATATGGACTAATAACATAAAGCAACTGAAATGAAAAAACTCCACAATCTTATTGGCGCCTTAATGTCAGTCTTACTGGTTTCTGCATGCAGCAATACCGGTCAAACTGATATGAATAAAATCCTGTTGTTTAACGGAAATGATCTGAGCAACTGGGAATTCTACCTGGCCGATTCTCTTGCTGATCCTGCAAAAGTGTTTCTGGTTGAGGACAGTGTCATACACATTACAGGACAACCTTTCGGATATATGAGGACAAAGGAACGTTATGCTGATTACATTTTGCATGTCGAATGGCGTTGGCCTGTCGAGGCAACCAACAGCGGAGTATTTATCCATACTCAGCTTCCTGACACTACCTGGCCGCGCTGTTTTGAATGTCAGTTGGCGGCAGGAAGGGCCGGTGATTTTGTTTGTATGAATGGTGCCACTATGGCGGAAAAGACCGAAAGGATTGTAGTTACCAAAATGAATGAATCGAATGAGAAACCTGTTGGTGAGTGGAACACCCTGGAGGTTACCTGCGCCGCTGATTCGATCATGGTTGTAGTGAACGGTACATTGCAAAATAAAGGTACACAGGTTTCCGAGACCAGGGGAAGCATATGCCTGCAGAGCGAAGGCAAGGACATTGAGTTCAGAAATGTATATTTAACCGATTTATAGGATAACATTCGAACATCATGATGTTTCATAACGTACCGCCGTTATGCTGAATCCCTGCTCATGTTCCGTGTCTGCAGAAGATCAGGATGAAGAAGGTAAGAATTAAAAACACGGGGAAATCAGATTTTAAAATACGGAAAATCGATCCCAAGAAGAAAACGCATCAAAATCAGATATTTTTTGACCAGGGTCGTAATCAGGAAATTTTCCCTTATATATTCAATAGCATTGTATCCGAGTTTTTCCCGTTCATCGGGATTGGTCAGGAGGTATCTCATAAATGTGACGATACTGCTGACATTATGCGGTTCAACAAGAAAACCAGTTTTTCCATTGATCACCTGAAGGGTAATACCGCCGACATTGCTTCCGATCACCGGTGTACCCTGCCATAAGGCCTCTGTAACAACCAGACCGAAACCTTCCTTGGTTGAAATATGTATAAAAATCTTTGCGACCCGCATCAATGCACCAATATATTCATCATTGTTCTCAATATTCAGGAGTGTGTGAATGTCGGGATCATTATCCGCAACGTTTTGAATTTTCCTGTACATTTCCATACCTTCCGGATCGTCTGTGGCAAGATTTCCGACAATAACCAGTACCGGCTTCAGTTTCCGGATGGACTTGTCTTTTTTAAGCTTTTTAAAAGCTTTAATGATGGTATCCTGGTTTTTGTGCACGTCATAACGGGATACGGCAAGAATCAGAGGGCGTTCAGGGTCAATCCGGTATTTTGACCAGAAATGTGCAAGGATTTCAAATCCTTCCCGTTCAGAGCGCTGGTGGTTTTTGGCGCTGAGGGGATCAATGGCGGGAGCAATCTGGTATACAGGCTTTTTAATTCCCTGCTTTACAAAGCTTCTTTGGGAAAATATGGTGCCGTCGTAATTGTTGATATAAGGGAGCAGAAAATTCCATATCATTTCATTGGCTTCCGAAGTATCGATATGGCACCTCCATATTAACTTGCCTTCATAGTTTCCGTGAACGATTGAAGCACATGGCTGGGGATCATGCACAACCGTCATGTCGGCAATAATCCGTTCATTTTCAAAGTTTTTCCTGTTGGTCTCAAGATACGTTTCAAGCAGATCCTCAATGGTGAATTTCTGGTCCAGACCCTGGATGATGTTATGAAACCTTTTGGTGATGGAGTAAAAGTTGTCACTCCCTTCAATGCAATACCATCTGCAATTGATCCCCAGTCCATTTGCTATGGGCACGACGCTTTTCAGCATTTCCGCAACACCTCCCCCTTCAAACGTGGAATTCACATGGCACCAGGTTTTATTTTTCAACAGGGATGCAAGTCTCTTAATTTCTTCCACTTCCCGGGCACCGATAATAAGCATGTACTTATCAATATCAACAGGTTGCAGCTCTCCGTAAAGCTTTTTATATTTCTCACTCTGATTATGGTACATATGGTATAAATAATGATTTAGCTTAATGAATCCGATTGAACTTCAATGAGAATCCAGTTTTACGGATTAAAAATACACTAAAAAAAATATAAAAAAAACCAAAGTTTTAAATACCCACAGAACAGGTAAGTATTTATTGAACGGCTTTGAGAATATAGTTTTCAATTATGTCATGGTACTGTACCGGAGCCTGTTCAGGTGATATATTCCATGCACCCCCTGTAAAAACTACTACCATATCTACTTCAGGCAGGACAACCATGAACTGAAGTCCATGTCCCCTTGCAGAAAATGCTTCAATGTTACCTCCTCTGAATTCTTCCAGCCACCAGAGAAATCCATATCCGCTGGTGTGAAAGGACGTCATAAGTTCAGCAGGTGGTGTTACGGCATGACAGGTTGACTGCCTGATCCATTCAGGAGATACGATGGTATCGCCCGACCAGGTTCCATCCTGTAAAAAAAGCTGACCCAGTTTAGCCATATCCCTTGGTCGCATATAAAGAGCAGTTGATGCAAAGGCCATTTGAGGGTCATTTTCAAATCCAACCCATTCGTAATTCTTAATGCCCAAAGGTTCAAAAAGATATTTTCCCGCAAAATCACTCAGCGGTAGTCCGGAAGTCCTCCTGATGATTTCGCCAAGCAGATTTACCGAACCGCTGTTGTAAATGAAAGTTCTACCGGGTTTCGCCAGAAGCGGCTTTTCCAATGCATATTGGACAGGGTCATGAGCATGCCACATCTGGTTCAGTTCGTTTCTGGGATCGGAATATGCGTATTCCTCGGATACCAGCATGCCGGAGGTCATGGTAAGCAGGTGGTATATCGTGATTCTGTCCTTTCTGCGCGTATTCAGAAAGGAATAATCAGGGAAAAAGGAGAAAAGCTTTTGATCTGTGCTGTTGATAAATCCTTTGTCAAGTGCTATACCGGTGAGGATTGAAGTAACGCTTTTGGATGCTGAGGCCATGAAATGCAGGCAGTTCATATCAAATCTGGTTGAGGGACCTGCTTCAAATGAATAGTTGCTTAATTCAGCATCGTGACCTTTAAAATACTCTTCAAAAACAAGTTTGTTGTTTTTTATAATCAGGATACTGTGAAAATAATGTTCATCGGCATCATTCAGTTCGTTCATCAGATTTCCCAAAATCTCAGTATAAAGTCCCGTTTCACTCAGAGATGCCGTTTTCCATCCGTCCGGCTGCTCCGGGGGAACAGTGTAAGAATACCCTGACTGACCGTTAAGATGACTCTGGAAGGTGATCTGGATCATAAGAATCAGGATTATTGAAAAGCTGAACTGCAGGGGGATTTTATTTTTCAGATGATCAACCATAACCTATACATAATGACCGGGCCTATAAAAGTAATTAATGGCACAATCAGGAATGCCATCATGAATTGTCTTAATTTCATTATTAATATATAAATCAAAATTAGTAAATTGGATTCAGTTTACAAATCAAAATGGCTCTTTTCATAAACAAATGAAAGAAATCATCCCGGGTTACCGTCTAATAAGCATCGGCGAAATGAATCACAAATAAAAAAATACAATTGGAATAACATTTCTATTCTGAACCATGAAATCAGATTTTGAATTAATTATCCATATCATGAAATCATAAATACCATGAAAAAGAAAATGGAGACCGTCGTATGCATAGTCTTATGCATTGCTGATCTTTCATGTTCGCATGAGCAGCGATTAAGGGAAACACTGATTATTGAAGATCACTGGTCCATTCAGTCTTCTGCTGGAGTAAAAGAAAGTGGGATGGCCATATCGTCCCCAGAATATAAACCGGAAGGATGGTACCCTGTATCTTTTCCGTCTACTGTGCTGGCAGGACTGGTAGAAAACGGTGTTTATCCGGATCCTTATTATGGAACGAATATCGAATCCATACCGGGTTATACGACCCAACGAAGAGGAGATATGCCAGAGGACAGTCCGTTCAGGGTTCCATGGTGGTACCGGACAGAGTTCAGATTGCCCGGCAACTATCAGGGTAAAAGTATATGGATAAACTTCCACAGCATCAATTACAAGGCCAATATATGGCTTAACGGTAAACTGATCGCTGACACAAGTGTGGTTGAAGGAGCGTACAGGTTGTTTGAATTCGATATCACTGGCTTTGTGAATGTCGGCAGGATTAATTGTCTGGCAATGGAAATATTTCCTCCAAAAAGTACGGATCTGAGCATAACATGGGTTGACTGGAATCCAACACCACCCGACAGGGGAATGGGCATCTGGTATGATGTCACGGTTCATGCGACGGGTCAGGTCTCCATAAAAAATCCTCATGTGGTAACGGACCTCGACCTGCCTGCCCTGGATGTGGCCAGTCTTACCATTTCAGCGGAACTGGTCAATACAGAAGAAGAGGTTATTTCAGGCACGTTAAATGGTGAAATTGAGGATATCCGGTTTTCCAGGAATGTGGTGCTGGCAGGCGGGGAGAAAAAGATGGTAACGTTTTCTCCTGATGAGTTTCCGCAGTTGCTTGTTGAGAATCCGCGTTTGTGGTGGCCCAACAATGCAGGTCCGCAAAATTTATATGATCTGAAACTGACCTTGCAGATTGACGGTAAGACCTCGGATGTTACAATCGAACGTTTTGGGATCCGTGAGATCACCTCCTGGATGAATACTTTTGATGATAAGCGGACCGCAGTTTTTCAGGTGAATGGTAAAAACATCGTGATCAGGGGTGGCGGATATGTCGAGGATATGATGTTGAAGCCGGACAAAAAAAGGGCAGAAACGGATATTGAGTATGCAAAGCATATGAATCTCAATGCACTGCGTATGGAAGCACCAAGGGGCTCTGATTATATCTTTGACCTGTGCGATGAAAACGGCATCATGCTCATTGTGGGCTGGTGTTGTTGCAGCCAGTGGGAAAGATGGCAGAACTGGACACCGCACATAACAGAAGTGGCAGAAGCCAGCTGGCAGGACCAGGTAATCCGGCTCAGAAACCATCCCTCGGTTTTTAACTGGTTGCTGGGAAGCGACAATCCGCCTCCGGGTCCCATTGAGCAGCGCTATATCGATGTGCTCAATAAATTTGACGGAACAAGACCGTTCCAGTCCTCCGCAACACAGGATTCGAGCGATATTCTCGGTTATACGGGACTTTGGATGGGTCCTTTTCCGAAAGTATATTCGTATTTTCCACCGGGCTACTGGTATGGAAAACTGGAGTTTAACACGGAGGCCGGGCCAAATGGAGAGCAGATCTCACCCATCGAAAGCCTCCGAAAAATGATGCCGGAAGAGGATCTTTGGCCGATCAGTGATTCCTGGAACATAAGGTTGCACAACAGATTTTATCCTGATGCCCGGGAAGCACTTTTTTCAAGATACGGTGAGCCCGCCAGTGCCGAAGAATACAGCATGAAATCACAGATCCTGCAAAAGGAGGCTGTACGGGCCATGTATGAAGCCTTTGCAAGGAATAAATACCGCTCAAGCGGCATCATATACTGGATGTATAATTCAGCCTGGCCTTCCCTTTACTGGCAGCTGTATGATTATTACCTCACACCTAACGGAGCTTTCTATGGCGCAAAGGAAGCATGTGAACCACTGCACATTCAGTATTCTTATGATGACAGTTCAATATACGTTGTAAACAGTACTTATGCAGATTACAATAATATGAAAGCATCGGTTTCCATATACGATATGAATATGGAAGAAAGATATTCAAAACAACTGGAATTAAATGTAGCAGAGGATGAAAGCAAAAAAGTAACAGATATTGAATGGCCTGAAGACCTGACAGAAGTCCACTTTCTGAAGCTTGGTTTACAGGATGCATCAGGTGCACAGGTTTCATCAAATTTTTACTGGCTTTCGGCAAAGGGAGACGAACAGGCCGATTTTACTGCATTGAACGGTCTGCCGGCAGCAAACATACAGGTGTCAATAGCTTCTGTTGTTAAGCTGGGAGGCAAATATCACATTACCTTTGAATTTGAAAATACCTCTGATGTACTGGCATTTTCGATAAATCCAAAAATCAAAACCTCAGGTGCCAAAGAACTTGTCTTACCAGTATTTTGGGATAACAATTATTTTTCGTTAATACCACATGAAAAAAGAGTCGTGACGGTGAAATTTGAGGTTTCGGATCTGGCAGGAGATAAGCCTTTTCTGCAGGTTGAGGGTTGGAATATAGATTTAGTTGAATTGGAAATATAGTCTTTTTATGGGTTGCTATTGTTCATTAAAATTTTAAACCATTCCTTTTTTTTTCTTTTTGTTATGATTAAATTTATAAAAATAAAATTTCATGGCTATGAAAATTATGTGTATCATTATTGCAGCAGCTGGTGTTTCGCTCCTCTTACTGGGTGTAATGGCCGGCAAACAGAATGATCCTTACACATCCCTGCAGGAACAAGCCTTTACATATCCTGAAAATATTAAGGCTATAATTGACAATAAGTGCTATGTATGCCACAGTTTAAAAGGCGAATCAGAGGATGCCCGGGACGTGCTCATGTGGGATGACCTGCCCGGACTTTCAAAAGCGCGACAGATCGCCTCGCTTGATGCTGTTATTGAGGTGCTCGATAACGGGATGATGCCGCCGCAAATGGTGGTTAAAGACAATCCGGATGCACAGCTGACTGATGAAGAGCGCAGTTTACTCAGGGACTGGGCTGAAACAGCAGCAGATAACCTGTTGAAATAAAGTGGATAAATTCTGATTTTCCCAAAGCAAAAAATGCAATTCATTTACATATGAAAGCAGTAAAGATCATATCGGCAGTGTTGATAATCATCCTGATCATTTTGCAGTTTTTTCCGAAAAGACTGCCTGAAAATTTACCTCTTGGGCCTTCTGACCTGATTTCAGGAGAGAGTGTTCCTGGTGAAGTGGTGGAGATCCTTAGAAATTCCTGCTTTGATTGTCATTCCAACCAGGTTCACTACCCATGGTATTCTTATGTTGTTCCTACGGCATGGCTTGTTGGAAAAGATGTTCGCGAAGGCAGGGGGGAACTTAATTTCTCCGAATGGGGCGATTATTCATTGCGTAACCTGATTGGCCGGCTGGATGCCATAAAGGAAGAAGTATCCTCCGGAGCCATGCCGCTGCCTGCATATATTTTTATGCACCCAAAGGCAAAACTGGATGAGGAACAGGTCTCAATTATTGTTAAATGGACGGATGACTATATTGAAAAAATCCTCGAATAATCTCAGGATGATTTGCTGTTTTTTTAATACATGCTGCGGTTTTTTCTGCGCAGGTTGTTATAATCAATATAATACAATATTTTAACTGAGATGCTGTTGGTCTGGTCTGCTTTCCAGGTATTTTCCAGATTTTCCAGATATCTGAAGACAACTTTATTCCCTGATTCCAGTATGGAATTTTTCCAGGCAACAGACAATTCAGATCCGGGAGCGAATATCCATCTGAAAACAAAGTCAACATTAAAGGCATTGTAGTTGGCATCCTTGTTCTTGTCATAGTCAGGATCCAGGATTAGCGTGCCGTTCTGCTGCAATTGATGGTAATCCTTGTTGGCGGCACCCGACCAGTAATGCCGGAATCTCAGGTTTAATCCTGCCTTATTGCTCAGAACGAAGGAAGCCCCAAGGGTGTTTTCAAGAGTTTTCACATTGCGCCGGGCAAAATATATTGTATCGTTGCTGCCGGTTTTATCAACATAACCGTAATCATTATACTGATTGTTTAATTCAATACCATAACCCATCTGGTATCGCCTTCCTATGCGGACATTCAATTCGGATTCACCCCAGTAACTGTTCTGGCTGGTTTTTGGCTGTTTGTATATGCCTGTCCATAAACCAATCCTTACGGGTTTTCTGCTGTCGGAAAATACATACAGATTCAGGTTATGACCGGGAGGTTCGTAATAAAACCTGTTTTTTACCCTGGGCTCGTAATAGTCATATTTTTCGCCCGTGAGGTTGATATTGAAAGCAAATCCGTAATTGTTTTTGAATAATGTGTATACGTCAAAACCTGCCTGGTTCATGAACAGATGATTTGGATTATATATGCGTGTATGATCAAACCAGCTGTACATCTGAATTTCCCTGAAGATCGAGAACGGTTCATGAATCCGGTAGGACATATTGACGCCTGTGATCATTTCATTGTTCCTGCGCATATACCCGAGATCATTGATGTTGAACTTATCGGAGTTAATGGACTGTGAAATTCCGTACTGCAATTTACCGCTGTTTTTTCTTACGCCCAATTCAACATAATAGCCGGTTTCCTTTTCTTGCTCGCCTCTGATGCTGATGCCTGCTTTCCCACTGACTGCATAGGTTTTAGCCTTATTCCGGATCTGAAAATCAGTGCCGGAAACATTTGCTATAAAGGGATTGTTAGCCATCAGGACGCTTGAATTTACAATACCTACATAAGAATTGTTAGGCAGGGATTTGTCAACAACCGTAACATTGTAGTTTGTAAAAGGCTGGACCTGGATATCCCTGGTCTCTCCGGTTAGGGTATCTTTTAAGGTTGCATTTGATGGAAGCGTCATTGCATTCAAAAATCCAAGACCC
The DNA here is from genome assembly GCA_016935355.1 of Bacteroidales bacterium. Lineage (GTDB taxonomy): Bacteria > Bacteroidota > Bacteroidia > Bacteroidales > UBA10428 > UBA5072. The sequence continues at coordinate 67 of JAFGRC010000099.1, read as the reverse complement.
AATCCTGCAGGCGTGCGTCCTGAGATCTTAGTCGCATTTAACAATTGCGTCTCGGTCGGATTGTAAT
>JAFGRC010000098.1 GCA_016935355.1 Bacteroidales bacterium | reverse complement strand
TATTAAATTGGTCTTGTGTAACTTACCATGATCATATTTTCATCTTCTTTTGTGAATATATTGAAAATATGATCATGGACGTTTCATAAGTATTAGAATATGGGTGGAAATTTCAGAAATTATGGATTATCACAATTCTGGGGCGTCAGCTGAAGCCTGCCTGTGTCATAACCTTTCTGCCTGATGAGATCCAGTATTGATGAATATGTGCTGCTTGTAACGGAAGATTTCCGGCTGAGGATCCAGAGATATTTCCTTTCCGGATGGCCGACCACTGCCCATGAATAATCGTCAGCCAGGCCGATAATATAATAATCACCACGAAAAGGCCAGAAAAACTGCACTTTTAGTTTTGTGTTGTTGGAACCTTTGACTACATATGCTTTAGCCCTGGCAACCGATATTTTGGATTTACTGTTTTTATATTTTACACATCGGTTAATCACGCGGATATAGTTCCTGTCAGGGACCAGTTCATATTCGGCTGTGGTGCACCGGCAGTCCTTTTGAAACCAGGCAGGATAGGAGGCGATATCATACCACCTTCCCTTGTATTTGTTGAGGTCCACACTGTCAACCGTTTCAGGTGGTTGTGACCTGGCATGGCTAAGAATACAAAGCATAATCAGGATCTGGCTGATTCTTAATAATATTTGCATTATAATCAGTGATTTATAATGCGGGTTCAGACACAGGATTAAAAATACAAAATTTTAATAAGAATGAAAAATTGTGACTACTTATCCCGTTATCATAATAATTTTTAATTCGAAACATGAATTCCACTGTAAGAAAGAATTATATTCTTTTTCTTTATTTTTGCCGGCTAGTTAATATTTATGAAAGATATTAGGAATGTTGCAATAATTGCACATGTTGATCATGGTAAAACCACACTGGTGGACAAAATCCTTATACAGACAAAACTGTTTAAAGATTATGAAAAGCCGGGCCGGCTTATTATGGATATAAATGAACTTGAACGTGAGCGGGGTATTACCATACTTGCAAAAAATGTAGCTGTTCAGTATGAAAACGTAAAAATCAATATTATTGATACTCCGGGACACTCGGACTTTGGTGGCGAGGTTGAGCGCATATTGAATATGGCAGATGGTGTAATATTGCTTGTCGATGCTTTTGAAGGGACCATGCCGCAAACACGTTTTGTATTGCAGAAGTCTTTAAGTCTGGGACTCAAACCAATTGTAGTAATCAATAAAGTAGACAAACCAAATTGCAGGCCGGAAGAAGTCCAGGAACAGGTATTTGACCTGATGTGCAGTCTGAATGCCACAGAAGAACAGCTTGATTTTCCTACTTTGTATGGTTCAGCCAAGCAGGGATGGATGTCAAATGACTGGGCCAGGCCTGCCGGCGATATCATTCCGCTACTTGATGCCATAATTGATCACATACCGGCTCCGAAAGTACAGGGCGGATCACCCCAGTTGTTAATATCAAGCATGGATTACTCAAATTATCTTGGACGCATTGCCATTGGCCGTCTACAACGGGGAGAACTAACAGCAGGCATGAACGTATCCCTGTATAAAAAGGATGGCAGCATCAACCGTATGCAAATAAAAGCACTTTCTGTATTTGAAGGACTTGCATATAAAAATACACCGGTGGTAACGTGTGGCGATATTTGTGCCCTGGTAGGTATTGACGGATTTAACATTGGCGATACGATAACAGATTATGAAAATCCCGAGCCTCTTGAGACAATCACAGTAGATGAACCTACTATGAGCATGTTGATCATCATTAATGACTCCCCGTTTTTTGGAAAAGATGGAATATATTTGACTTCCAGACATTTAAAAGAAAGACTTGAAAAGGAACTGGAAAAAAATCTTGCACTTCGGATGGAGCCTACAGATTCTGCTGATGCATTTATTGTATTCGGCCGCGGAATTCTTCACCTTTCAATTCTTATAGAAACGATGCGTCGTGAAGGATATGAATTTCAGGTGGGCCAGCCCAGGGTTGTCATTAAAAAAATTACCGGTGAACCTTATGAGCCCTTTGAGATATTATATATTGATTTGCCCTTGGAATACTCAGGTAAAATCATTGAAATGATCACTGCAAGAAAAGGTACGGTGATCATAATGGAACGCCGGGAAGATCGGATGCATTTTGAATTTGAGATACCTTCAAGGGGAATCATCGGATTGAGAAACAACGTTCTTACTGCAACTGCCGGTGAAGCGGTATTATCACATCGTTTTAAAGGATTTCAGCCATGGGCTGGACATATAGATCGCCGGATCAATGGTTCACTGATAGCAATGGAAAGCGGGAAAGCATATGCATATTCTATTGACAAACTTAAGGACAGGGGAAGGTTTTTCATTGGCAGTCAGGAAGCGGTATATGCAGGACAGGTTGTGGGTGAACATTGCAGGACCGGGGATCTGGTTGTGAATGTTGCAAGATCAAAAAAACTGACCAATATGCGTGCATCCGGCAGTGATGAAAAGATAAAACTTACTCCACCGCTCAGGTTTAGTCTTGAAGAAGCACTTGAGTATATACAGGAAGATGAATATGTGGAGGTGACACCTCACAGCATGCGGTTAAGAAAAATACTATTAAAGGCAAATGAGCGAAAGATAGCCGGTAAATAATCCGATATTAAACATCCAAAAACAGAAGGCGAAATTTCGGTCAGCAAATAGCGATTTCTTATAAAGTCTATACCAAAAACAGCTTAATAGAAGTGGAATCATCTCAATCGCTGATATCTATTCTGCTTAATCCTAAGTCGCGTTAGTCAGCAACCGGCTGATCCTGCTGAAAGCATCCGTCATTTGTCAAATACAGCAGTAAGTAAAATCAATAATAAAACATATATAATATTTTCTGTACCTATAAAAAAATAGGGTATGGAATAAAAAAATATATAAATAATTTGTCAATACCCCATAAAAATATATATTTGTAGCTAAAAAATGTAAAAATATTTAAACTCACATGTTATGAAAGGGATTAACAGAAGAAGCATTTTTGCAATTGCGGCTTTGATTTATGTTTCAACCGGTTCAATTCTGGCGGCAGACGGCAATCATATCGATACCGGCGTAACGGCCTGGATGTTAACTTCCACGGCACTGGTATTGCTGATGGTTCCGGGACTGGCAATGTTTTACGGTGGACTGGTGCGGACAAAGAATGTATTGGGGACCATGATGCATAGTTTTGCAGCAATGGGCATTATGGCAGTATTATGGGTGGTTGTTGGTTATTCGATGAGTTTCGGATCCAATGTTCTGGGTGGCTGGTTTGGCTGGAACAGTGATTATTTTTTGCTGAAGGGTATTGATCAGAATATTATGGATGCCGGTGTGCCGGAATATGTGTTTTCAATGTTCCAGGGGAAATTTGCCATACTCACACCTGCATTGATCGCGGGTGCATTTGCAGAACGTATAACTTTCAAAGGTTACCTGGTTTTCATTGCGGTCTGGGGATTATTGGTATACAATCCCCTTTGTCACTGGGTATGGGCATCAGACGGCTTTCTATTTAACATGGGTGCAGCCGGTGCCATTGATTTTGCGGGTGGGACTGTAGTGCATATCGCTTCAGGGATCAGCGGTCTGGTTGCTGCTTTATACCTGGGACCGCGCAGAGGCCATTCGAAATCCGCTGCAGCTCCAAGCAATCTGGTAATGACCATGATTGGTGCAGGTTTGTTATGGGTTGGCTGGTTTGGTTTTAATGCAGGAAGCAGCATCAATAGCGGACTCCTTACGGCACAAGCCTTGACTGCTACACAAACGGCAGCGGCTGCAGGTGCAATGACCTGGATCATCATCGAGTCATTGCATCAGGGTAAAGCAACAGCATTGGGTTTTGCAAGCGGTATACTGGCCGGACTGGTCGCCGTAACTCCTGCTGCCGGAGTTGTGCAGCCTGCCGGGGCATTGGCGCTCGGTGCCATTGCTTCAGGCGTATGTTACACAGCGATCATGGTGAAAAACAGACTGGGATATGATGACAGCCTGGATGCCTTTGGTATACATGGCATGGGTGGTATCGTGGGTTCATTGATCCTGGTGTTTTTTATCAGGGAAAGCTGGATGCAGAATGCTGCCGCATCTGCCGGGGGGGCATGGACCGTCTGGCAGCAGTTTGGCGTTCAAGCCGTTGCGGTTGCAATTGCCATCGGATATGCTGCCCTGTTGACATTTATGATCATATTCGCAATCAACAATACAATTGGTTTCAGGTCCTCAACAGAAGCTGAGATGTTTGGTATGGATCATACCTATCATGGAGAACAGGGTTATGGCATGCTGAATCCCAGATAACCAGTAGGACAGCTTAATTTAATAACTCAAATATATTGTCATGAAACTTATAACGGCCATCATACGGGAAAACAAACTGGATCATGTAAGGGAAGCATTGATCGAATCAGAAATAACCAGAATTACGGTAAGCAGGGTTTCCGGACACGGACAGCAGATTCGTGAAGAAATATACCGGGGGAAGATAGTAATTCCGGAACTGATCCCGAAAATAAAACTTGAAATTGCTGTGAACGATTCTTTTGTAAAGACTACAGTTGATACCATTATCAAATCAGCAAGGAGTAACAGCAAAGGGGAAGTGGGTGACGGTAAAATATTCATTTCACCTCTTGATGAGTGTATCAGGATCAGAACGGGAGAAACCGGTGGCTCTGCAATATAGTCGCAGGGCCATTGATTACTGTTTTATGAGGCGATTGACGTTCTTTCATGATTCATTTCTGTGTGGTCAGGGTTAATCAGAAAACCCGGATAATCAGCTGATAACAGGCTGAATCCGGGTTTATTACTGCAAATTTAACCTCCAGGGTGTTTATTTTTCATTTTGAACTTTCCTGGAGAGAAAGTAGGATGCAATCAGTCCCGCGCCGGCAAACAGAAAGATCATGGAAACGTAAGCGGCTCCGTGAACAAGACTTGTGGTCTGTTCAAGAATACTACCCATAAGGGTGCCCAGACCGGCACCGGCGAACAGCAAACCCAGCTTGATCACAAAGGTTTTCAGGGTTCCCTTGGGTTCACTTTTCAGAATTGAAGGATCGGCATTTTTTTCAATGAGTGCAAGTCTTTCCCGGTTCCGCGTTGTATAAAAGATGTACATAATCCCGAAAAGTGCGGCAAATCCTGTTACAAAAAATACAATTGCGACAATGTTTTCTCCCATGGCTATTCATTTTAAAAATTAAACAATTACTTTTTACAATCTTTGACGCCTGATACCAACATACGGTTACAAAATAAGTAAGATTTCATTTAAAACTTATTTAACTTTGTAACCGGAACGGCAGGGGAAGCGTCATATTAACGGCATGAATAAAGCAGGTGATATCGAGCTGATCGACCGGATTCTCCATGGGGAGGTTTCAGGATTTGCCATCCTTGTGGACCGATATAAAGATATGGCATTCACAGTTGCATACCGTATTATTGATAATCGCGAAGACGCGGAGGAGATCGCGCAGGATGCTTTCCTGAAAGCTTACAGAAATTTAAAACAGTTCAGGGGGAAATCAAAGTTTTCCACGTGGTTGTATCGTATTGTATACAACACGGCTGTATCTAAAAAAAGGTTGCGAAAGATTCAGGTAACATCGCTTGAAGAAGTCAGTTATTCAGATTCTGCAACTTATGCAGATCCGGAGGTCGAAAGCCGGAACGGGGAAGAAGAAAAAGCCTCCCTTCTTGAAAGAGCCTTTACTGCTTTGGCTGAAGATGAAAGAACAATTATTTCATTGTACTACCTTAATGATTCGAGTATTGATGAGATACGCAACATTACAGGCTTATCCGCAGCCAACGTGAAAGTCAAACTTTTCAGGGCACGAAAGAAAATGCAGGTTGTCATATCGGGAAATTCACATGTTGTTTATGCCTGAACAAAACTGAATATCAAAATGGAAATTATTAACAGAAATAACGAAGATACGCTGGGGAAACTGGTGAAAGAAGAGGGTCTCCTGTTGGCTCCGGCTGATTTTACCTCCGGGATCATGAATCAGGTCAGTCACATTGCCAGTGTTACAGAAAATTCTTACAAGCCTTTAATCGGGATAAAAGGATGGATCATTATAGTAATCAGTTTAATCATGCTTTTAGCCTGCTGCATTATGGTCCTGGCAAGCGGAGATTATACATCAGCCGGATATCTGAATTTTATGGAACCGGTTTTTGGATTTTTACAGAATCTGGAAATATCTTGGAACATCAATTTCGGATCCGTTTTTATCGGTACCATGGTCTTTGTTTCCATCGTGATCCTGCTTTCAGTCGATTTTATTTTCAACACATCAATCAGGATTGAATAAAAACAGTTTCAGGGATTGATCTCCAGCAATTCCAACTCATATATTACGGTGGAAAAGGGGAGGATCGTAGTGCCCTGTGGTGGTTCACTTCCGAAAGCCAGTTCAGCTGGAATGAACAGCCTCCATTTCGAGCCCACTGGCATCAGCTGGATTGCCTCGACCAAACCGGTTATTGCTATATTCAGGCGAAAGGTGTTGGAAGTTCCCCTGTCATAGGAACTGTCAAATACAGTGCCATCAATAAGATAACCTTTGAAATTTACTTTGACACGGTCATCACGTCCGGGTTTTTCACCGTAAGTCTCCCTTAATATGATATATTGCAGCCCGCTGGGTAATGTCACAACACTGTCCTTTTTTGAATTTTCTTCAAGAAAAGTCCTGTTTGCAGCTATATAATCACGGTACATGATCTGGAGTTGCTTCTTATCGTAATCCTTGAAGAACATGTCCACATAGGCCTGTGCCACATAACTGGGAAGAAGCATTGTGTCAGCCAAATTAAACCAGTCGTATATACCCCTGGCAAATGCATTGTAATTCAAAACACTATCTCTGTTTGCCTGTTTCATCTCGCTTCCAAACTGGAGCCCCATGTAATATGACAAAGTATCCGCCCTGGTCTTGAGTACTACATTGTCCGGATCACTGCTGCAGGCACCCGTAAGGAAAGACCAGATGATCAGGAATCCAACGAAGAACCCGAAGTTTTTCATATTTCTGCAAGTTTTGTTTTCAAATTGCGAATATAATTATTTTCATTCTTGTGTGTAAAATAATAATAATCCTGTATGCTTTTCTATTGCTTATTATTAATTTTCCGCATCCGGAAATCCTGCATGAAATGCTTAACATAAATGCAGGCGATTGTTGAAATCAATTTTTCAGGAATGAAAATATTTCGCATTATTTGTTTTATGCTGATGTGCTTCAGGGGATTTTCACTCTTGTCACAGGAAAATGCCATGTATCAAACGAAGGGAACAGAAAATTTACCGGCACAGGTCACCGGTTACAAACAGGCTCTTGCAGAAGCTTTATACATGCAGCTGAAAGCTGATTCCCTGGCCAGAATAGCCCGGGATAAAAGGATACTGGCAAGGGAAACTCCGGATGCTGCAATGAAGAAAGAACTGTCGGATGAGATCCTCCTTGCGGAAAAGGAAGCAGAGCTTTGTCAGACTCAGGCTGACCAGCTGTTTGCCAAAGCCAGGGAAATCAAAAATAACACGAGCAATCGTGATATCAGTGAAGATGCATTCCTCTCGTACTTGCGAACCATAAATGATATTAAAGTTTACCGGTACAATATTAACGTGAACCCGGACGCTGCATCCGGATCAGCTGTTCCTGTTAATTTTGAAAAGTCCGGTGATACCCCTGTCGCACCTGATGACAGAGCAGATCATTTTACAAACAGTGAAGCACTGAACACCGATGATTTTATGATGATGCAGGAATCTCCATACGGTGAAGCCAATCCGTTCCCTGAAGGAATGATCATTTTTCCTGGTCTTACCTATCGCATTCAGATGGGTGTTTACAGCAACCCGCTTCCCTTTGATGCCTTTGGTGGTATAAGTCCGGTTTGTTTCGTAAAGGCAGGGCAGGGGGAAATGTATAAATATTATGCAGGTCTGTTTTACAGTCTTGCAAGCGTGACCGGGGCCCTTGATCAGATCCGTTCAGCAGGCTTTCCTGATGCTTTCATTGTCGCTTTTTTCGACGGCAATCCGATATCGACTGAGAAAGCCCGTGAAATTGAATATGCACAATATAAATTGTAAAATGATTCATGTGTATATATTTTTATTGATTATATGGCCTGTACCCACCAAGATGGGAGAATCAATAAGATGAATCCTTTTTGTTTGTAATGATGTATTTATCATGTGGGTTTCATGGATTTTTTTTATTTTTGAGAAATAATCCTGCAACAATAATCCGTCTTCTTTTTGAATGATATGAAACCTGAGGAATTTGAAGTTGGCAAACCTGAATTTGATGAACTGACTGACCGTGACAGGTCCAATGACTGTCAGCTTGTATTGCACAATGATGACGTTCATACATTTGATTATGTGATTGAGAGTCTTATTGATGTATGCAAAATGGATGTCACGCAGGCTGAACAATGCACTTACCTTGTGCATTATAAAGGAAAGTGTGATGTGCGGAGGGGTTCGTTCAGCGATCTGAAACCTTATAAAGAAGGGCTGATTGAAAGGGAATTGAATGCAACAATTGACAGATAACCAGATATTTTAACAACATGTCATTACTGGCAATTATATTGGTGATATTACTGGGAATAATTTTATTATTACTTGAATTTTTAATTTTTCCCGGGTTTACGGTTTTTGGGATCGGGGGATTTCTTGCCATATTGTTTGGAATTGGTGCCGCTTATTATTTTCACGGGGCTCAGACCGGAAATTATGCGCTCCTGATAACGGTTACTCTGTCAGTCATTACAATGTATTTTGTATTCAAGCAGAAAACATGGAAAAAAGTCGGGCTTGAAAGCAGTATTACCAGCAGAAATGTAACCTTTGATCACGAACAGATACATGAAGGTGATATTGGTAAAACGATCACAAGGCTTAATCCCATCGGTAAAGTAATGGTGAATGATGTGATCCTTGAGGGCAAATCAATAAGCGGATTCATTGATGAGAATACTGATGTTGTTGTTATTAAAGTTCTTACAACCCAGATAATTGTTAAACCAAAATAATTAATGCTATGACAGGTATCGGAATGTATCTAGTAATTGCTGTTGCAATTATTCTTTTTTTATGGGTATTCTTTTATTTTATACCGCTTGGACTGTGGTTCAGCGCTATTTTCGCAAAAGTTTACGTTTCCATATGGCAACTTATTGGCATGCGGATCCGTAAAGTACCTCCCGCTATTATAATCAATAGTCTTGTAAGTGCAACCAAAGCAGGTTTGAAACTGGCAACGGATGAACTTGAGGCACACTATCTTGCAGGTGGTAATGTAAAGCAGGTCGTAAACGCATTAATATCTGCAGATAAAGCTAATATTCCGCTTGATTTTAAATCGGGAACGGCAATTGACCTCGCTGGCAGAAATGTGCTCGAAGCAGTTCAAATGTCCGTTAATCCGAAAGTGATCAACACACCTGCAGTTTCCGCAGTTGCCAAGGATGGCATTCAGCTTATCTGTAAGGCCAGGGTTACGGTTCGCGCCAACATCAGGCAGCTTGTCGGCGGTGCCGGTGAAGAGACCGTGCTAGCCCGTGTGGGTGAAGGTATCGTTTCATCGATCGGTTCGGCTGTTTCTCATAAAGAAGTGCTTGAAAATCCGGATAATATATCAAAGGTTGTACTCAACAAAGGGCTGGATGCAGGTACTGCATTTGAAATACTTTCCATTGATATTGCTGATATTGATATCGGAAAGAATATCGGGGCAGTTTTGCAAATGGATCAGGCTAATGCTGACAAGAACATCGCCCAGGCCAAAGCTGAAGAAAAAAGAGCAATGGCTGTCGCACTTGAACAGGAGATGAAGGCCAAGGCACAGGAAGCAAGGGCGAAGGTCATTGAAGCTGAAGTGCAAATACCGCTGGCCATGGCTGAGGCATTCCGCTCAGGTAATCTTGGCATCATGGATTATTACAGGTTCCGGAATATAGAGGCTGACACCAGTATGCGCGACTCCATCTCAAAAAGTGAAGGACAGCAAAAGAAATGACCGGCAGGGTAAAGTGGGCTAAAATCAATGAACCTATGCTTCATTTTGAATTTTAGCCCGATCGTTTGGTTTAAAGAATGCCGATCAAATCACGAATGCTGTTTATCTCGAAGGTTGGAGCAAATGAAACGGGTTTCTTGTATGGATTGAAATATACCTGATCAATTCCAGCGTTCCTGGCTCCTTCAACATCTGCTTCCAGATCGTTTCCTGTCATCAGGCATTCTTTTTTATGAGCATGTACTGATTTGACGGCATATTCAAAAAATCGCCTGTCAGGCTTCTGATAACCAACCATTTCGGCAATAAATAACTTGCGAAAATAAGGTTGTAAGCGGGATGCCCTGAGCTTTTTCAGTTGGACCTCTGCAAATCCGTTGGTCAGGATGTACAGATGATACTTATGTTTGAGGTATTCAAGGGTTTCGTGAACATGGTCAAAAAGATTTGTCTTAAGAGGAGCCAGTTCCATATACAGATCACTTACTGTCTTTGCCAGTTCGTTGTCGCTAATGCCGAGTTCCCGGAAAACATGAACGAAACGTTCTGATCGCAGCACGTCTTTTTTAATAAGACCATTGCGGTATGCAATCCAGAAACGGTCGTTGTGTTTTTCAAAAACGCTCAGGAACTTTTCCGGATCACATGTTTTGTCAGCAAGACCAGTCCTGTTGAAGATATCCTGAAAAGCATCCCGGGCATTTGCACGGAAATCCAACAAGGTATTGTCAAGATCAAAAAATAAATGTTTATAAGGGATCATATACTGCAAAAATAATGTATTTTACTTGTGGCCATAAAAAATCATCTGTTTACGCATGAAAAGGTTATTCCTACTGATCCTGATTGTTGTTCCGTTAAAAGGCACGGCTCAGAATCTGCAGTTGCATTATGACTTTGGCGGTGGAAGAAAGTTCCTGACAGCAACTGTTGAGATGTTTAAACCCGATACTTTCGGCTCAACCTTCTGGTTTATAGATTTTGATTTCGATTTTCCGGGTAATCCGCGGAGCATGTCGGCTGCATACTGGGAGATCTCACGTGATTTTTACATTCCGGGCTTGAAGGGAATACATCCGTTTGGGCAACTTGGTTTCCATTTGGAATACAATGATGGATTTGCAGCTTTTAAAGATACAACGAATTACATTGGTGCTGTAACCTACAACAATGTTCTTCTTGCGGGATTGAGCTTCCCGGTAAATATTGGGAATGTGTCAGTCGCTACCCAGTTGCTTTGCAGAATGCCCAGGGGCATGGACAAACCGGACTTTCAATTGACACTGGTATGGTCCCAATACCTTTTGAAGAGCAAACTTTTATTTACCGGATTCATGGATCTCTGGTCACAGGACAAAATAGTGGAACCTGATAATAAGGAACTGGTATTTCAGACCGAGCCGCAATTATGGTATAGGGTTACCGAAAAGATTGCTGTCGGAGGAGAAGCGGAAATCAGCAGAAATTTTCCGGTGGGTCCGAACGAATGGGAGTTCATGCCAACAATTGGCGTTCGCTGGGAGTTTTGACACCTTTAAATTTTACCGGACACAAGCGGATTATGGACACTCAGTCAGCATGTCCGGTAAGAAATCCGAATCATGAACCATTGTGAAACTCATCAGCGTGTACCAGGTCGTTGTATGTAAAGGTTGTGAGACGTACAATTTTTGCCTGCGCACGGTATACCGGAGGAACTATAAACATCGCATCCTGCTTACTGTCAACATCTGCGATGATCCAGGCTTTGTGATCACCGTCAAGGCAACCCCAGTCAGCATGTGTCAGAAAGTGTGAACCTGTCTTCAGGAATATCTCGATGGCCTGAAGGCACGATCTTTTATCAGATCCATGAGGAACTTCAATCAGAAACTTTGCCATTTTTTATAATTTAAATTTATTTAGACTAAATAAAAATAAAATTACGACAAATTATTCAGATTTTTGGATAAAAAATGATATTTTTTTAATAAAAACAGCCGATACAGTTGTGGGACGGAGAAAATCTTTTATTTCTCCGGCTCCTGAAGCGTGGATTCCAGTTCTTTAATTTTCTCCGGATCAGCAGCAGCTTCATCATCCATAAAGTACGGCTGAATTTTGCGCAGTTCTTCCGGCAAACGCTGCCTCTCTTCCTGACTTATTTTGAGGCGTTCCTGCATTTCTTCCAGTACCTGCTTCATTTATTCCTGTGCGCGCTGCATTTCCTCCTGGCTGATGTTCATTTTTTCCTGCAAAAGCTTTCTGTAGGATTCAGGATCGACATCAATATCCGCCAGGATTTTGTTCAAATAATCCTTATACAGGATTGATGCATCAGAATCCTTAATGATGATCTCGATTTCCTTATTAGTCTCTTTTGCATTCCGGTCAGTTGAGTCAACCGCTGCATCAAGGATATTCATTTCTATGCGATTTGTTTTGTAACTGTCTTTATACTTTTCATCATCATCAGGTAAAACAGGTTCACCATTAACGACCACTTCCGTGATGGTATCATTTTCGATCGTGATTTTTATTTCTTTTTTTCCGGTTCCTTTGTCATCATCCGCGATTGTTTCCACCACCTGTTTAAGAACCGTTATAACGGACGTATCGGATTGATCTGTCAGAATCCGTACGGATCATGATGATCATTTTTTCCGGTTTTTCTCGAGTTTATCAATCAACTCCCGTATTTCTTTTAATTCTTCAGTTGTTGCCTGGTGGTTTCCCAGTGCCTGCAGGACCATTTTTGTGGCTGAACCGCCAAACACTGAATTGATCAGACGTTCGATCAAAGCGCTGCGAATTTCGCTGGCCTGTATCACTGGGGTGTATATATGGGTGCGCCCACTTATGTCCCTTTCAAGCATACCCTTTTCAGTCATGATCTGCATCATTTTAAGGGTAGTCGTGTAACCGACATTTTTACCTTTTCGTTCAAGCTGTTCATTTACGAAACGGACCGTATTGGGACCGTTTTTCCAGAGTACCCCAAGTATTTCGAGTTCAGATTCTGTAGGACGTGACACTGACATGACAAAACATTTATGCGATTCGGGAAATTACGAAATTCTTCGTACAAATGTATACGAAAGATTTCGTATATACAAAAAAATTATATTAAAAATTGTTAAACGTCAGGAAGCTTTAATCGACCGGTAACCGATTAACCGGTCATAGTTCTGCCGCACATCGTGATAATAAATAAAAATGCTGTATGTATTTCCGGTTTCATAATGACTGCCTTCGATGATTACTTCATCGGTTTCGTTATTGAAATCTTTCAGAACGTATTCATAATCATACCAACCCTGTTTTAAAAGCATGGTCAGTTCATGATAACCTGTTTCGGGATTGAATGTCATCCTGTTGTGATCACCCAGTGACCAGTCTGAAAGCATACCGTACACATATATCGTTTCTCCTGCATGTGTTGCAGGCCAGTCAAGCCGGAAGTGCACGTATACATAATCTGATTCCCGGTGTTTTTCTGTGGCATTCTCACGATCTATATAAAAGGCTCCGTCCAGGTCAGAGTCCGAAAAAAATGGCATGTAAGCCCTTGGCTCATCAGGCTTCAGGAAAACATGCCAGTAAGGATTCATGAAATCGATACGTACAATGTTTTCTGACTGATATTTCAGGCTTTTGGTATCAAAGTTCCTGAATTCATTGCCTCCCGGAAAGATATTGCGGTCGGCACCGGTATAATCAAATCTGCCGGGCTCCATATAAAACGGTCTTTGAAGTGTTATTGAATGATCATGGCAGCCGTTTTGCATGATCACTGCCAGTATTTCTGAATCCGGATCCCGGATTTCGTTTAGCGGATCAATTACAGAAAATTCCACCTGCTGGCCGCTTTCATAATGGATACCGTGCGGTGCTCTGCTGATATTTCCTTCAACCTGAACAAGCTTTTCGGTTATATAAAATCTTCTGGTAAGGATGATCTCTTCAGGACGGTTCATTTCGTAAACCACTATGGCGTAATTACCGCTGATTACGGGCCTGACGTTTTCTTCAGGAAAGTTCAGATGGTAATGGATGTAGTCGTATGTTGTGCTGAAGGACCTGTATACTTCATGGATTTCACCCTCACCGAAACCATGAAGGTATTGTTGTTGCGAAATGGAAGAAGGACGCCATTCGGTGTCACAATGTATCAGTGTATAAGCGAGGTAACGTGACCTGTCCGACAATTCATCAAACAGAAGTTCAAGTTGCTGGCCGGAATTGAGTTCCATTACCGGTAATGAGAGTTCCCATGAAGCATTCCGGAGCAGCACGGTATGGATATCACCGGAATAAATGCTATCGGTAAAGATCTCCTGGTAAAAAACAGCGTTCTGGTTCAAACAAAGGCCGGTCTTCATTGTTATGCAAATGAAAAACATTGTTAGCAAAATAACAATGATATGTTTATTATTGTTTTTCAATGACATGATTAAATGAGCTTTTTTCATATAAAATTCCGTTTCGAAAAGCATCGTATTCAAAAATATCTATTTTTGTTATTCTAAAAAACAATTGTTGCAATGCCACGGGTTTATAACATCAGAAAAGGTCTGAACATCACTCTGGCCGGCAAAGCTGAAAAAGTATTCGCCAAGGTTGATCCTTCTGATCTGTATGCTGTAAAACCAGTCGATTTTCATGGACTCATTCCGCGCCTGCAGGTGAAGGAAGGGACGGATGTGAAAGCGGGTTCTGTATTGTTTACTGACAAAAACAGACCTGAAATACGTTTCACTTCCCCTGTAAGCGGTAAAGTAACGGCCATCAACAGAGGAGAACGGAGGGTTATTCTCGAGGTTGTCGTTAAGGTTGACAAAAAAGCTGAATATGAAACATTCAGGTCGGGCGATCCTTTCACCATGACACGTGAAGAAATCATTGACAATTTGCTGAAAAGCGGTTTATGGCCGGCATTTCGGCAGAGGCCTTACAATATTATTGCAAATCCACTGGACGTTCCCAAATCCGTTTTTATTTCGGCTTTTGATTCTGCGCCACTTGCCCCGGATTATGATTTCATAATAATGGGCATGGAAGAAGATTTTCAGACCGGAATCAATGTATTGTCAAGATTGACTTCAGGTAAGGTTCACATCAATATAAATGAGGAATATCCTGCTTCGACAGCTTTTTCACAGGCGAAGCATGCACAGGTCAACAGGTTCAGGGGGCCTCACCCGTCCGGTAATGTCGGAGTGCAGATTCAAAGAATCGACCCTCTGAATAAAGGTGAAATCATATGGGTATTGAATGTGCAGGAGGTTGTATCGATCGGACGGCTTTTCACCAGCGGGAAATACGACCTTTCCAGGGTAATAGCCCTGACCGGCTCGGAAGTGAAAAATCCGAGATATTATAAAACAACCGGCTGTACATCCATACATAATTTTGTTCATGAAGCGGTGACCGATGGATACCACAGGTATATCAGCGGCAATGTGCTCACAGGAACAAGGATTGCACCAGAAGGTTTCATAGGTTTCTATGATTCACAAATTACGGTTATTCCCGAAGGCAATCATTATGAATTTCTGGGTTGGGCCATGCCGGGTTTCAATAAATACAGCGTATCGCGTACTTTCTGGTCGTGGCTCTCACCAAAGCGTGAATATATTGTTGACACCAATCTGCATGGCGGACAAAGGGCTTTTATCCTGACCGGTTTATACGAGAAGGTCTTTCCGATGGACATATACCCGATGCAGTTGCTGAAGGCCATTATGGCTGAAGATATTGACCAGATGGAAAAGTTAGGTATTTATGAGATTGTTGAAGAAGATTTTGCCCTGTGTGAATTCATTGATCCTTCAAAAACTGAAATGCAAACTTTGGTGCGCAAAGGACTTGATACAATGATGCGGGAGATGAGTTAAAAAGATAATTCCAACGGATGCATGAGATCATTAAGAAGATTTATCGATAAAATCAAGCCGCAGTTTCAAAAAGGCGGGAAGTTTGAAAAACTTCAATCCACATTTGAAGGTTTCGAAACATTCCTGTTTGTTCCTGACAAGGTAACCAGTGCAGGGGCACACATACGCGACAGCATGGATATGAAAAGAACCATGATCGTCGTGGTCATTGCCCTCCTGCCTGCATTGTTGTTTGGGATGTATAATGCAGGTTATCAGCACTTCCTTGCAACCGGGGAAGCAGGGACTTTCTGGCAGATATTCAGCTATGGTTTTTTACGGGTTTTCCCGTTGATTGTGGTATCTTATGTAACTGGACTTACAATCGAGTTTATTTTTGCACAGATCAGGGGTCATGAAATAAATGAAGGATTTCTCGTAACGGGTATGCTGATCCCGCTTGTTATGCCGGTTGATGTCCCGTTATGGATGGTTGCAGTTTCTACAGCATTCGCTGTAATTATCGGAAAGGAAGTGTTTGGCGGAACAGGAATGAACATACTGAATCCGGCACTCACAGCCAGGGCATTCCTTTTCTTTGCATACCCTGCCGAAATGACAGGAGATAAAGTATGGATAGCCGGTATGAAGGAAGGAACCGGCATTCTGGATGGCTATACAGGTTCGACTGCATTGGGAGAGCTTGCGCAGAACATATCCGAAAGAATCCCGGCTGATCTGAATTCCTTTCTCGGCTTCATCCCGGGATCGGTTGGTGAAACATCCAAACTTGCCATTCTGATCGGGGCAATTATTCTTATTTACGCAGGTGTGGGGAGCTGGAAAATAATGCTGTCGGTATTTGCGGGAGGTTTACTGATGGGATTGATATTCAATGGTTTTGCTGCAAATGAATACATGGCTTTGCCTGCATATAAACATTTTTTAATGGGCGGCTTTGCCTTTGGTGCCGTATTTATGGCAACAGATCCGGTCACGGCTTCACAGACGGAAACAGGCAAATGGATCTATGGTTTGCTGACCGGTATGCTGGCCATACTGATCAGGGTACTGAATCCCGCATATCCTGAAGGAATGATGCTGGCCATCCTGTTGATGAATGTTTTTGCGCCGCTGATTGATTATTATGTCGTGGAATCCAATGTTAAAAAACGTTTGAAGAGAATCAGGAGATCTCCGGCTGGTAACAGAAAGCAAACGTATTAATTGAACAGGTTATGAAAGTACAAAGCAATGCATACACTTTGATATATTCAGCGATCGTTGTGCTTATTGTGGCAACCTGTCTCGCCGTTTTTGCAACCGCTCTGAAACCGGCTCAGTTAAAAAATATTGAAATTGAAAAAAAGCAGAATATACTGGCTTCGGTGCGCATTGCATCCGATAAAACCAATGTTGAGGATCAATACAATCGTTATATCATTGACAGCTACACCCTGAACACATCAGGAGAAAAAATACAGGGGATTGATCCTTTCCTTATCAACCTTCGTGAAGAGCTTAAAAAGCCCCTCAGTGAACGCAACCTGCCTGCATACATTTGTTCCAGGAATGACAGCGCATTTTTGGTTATCCCTGTTTATGGAAAGGGTCTTTGGGGACCCATCTGGGGTTATGTGTCATTTATGAAAAAGGATTCCGTTGCTGAGGGTATGCCGTATTACAATACCATCTATGGGGTAAACTTTGACCATCAGGGTGAAACTCCGGGATTGGGTGCTGAAATAACCCAGTCTTTTTTTCAGATTCCCTTCCGCGGGAAGGCCATTTTTAATGAACAGGGTAATTTTGTATCCATAAAGGTTATCAAAGGAGGGGCGGATCCCGGATCGGGACATGAGGTGGACGGTATTTCAGGCGGTACCATTACCAGCAAGGGTTTACAGGCCATGCTTGATACATGTCTTGTAGCCTATGAACATTATTTTAAATCGGCGAATTAAAATTGTCTGGCACATGAAGCACTGGAAATTGCTGACAAATCCATTGAATGATGAAAATCCCATAACAGTTCAGGTTTTGGGTATTTGTTCCGTTCTGGCGGTCACGGTACAAATGAAACCGGCCATTGTAATGGCAGCTTCGGTGATCGTCGTGACTGCATGTGCAAACCTCATCGTATCCCTTTTGCGCACGACAATACCCCCGAGGATCAGGATCATCATTCAGCTGGTTGTAATCGCTTTTCTGGTTATTCTCGTTGATCAGGTACTCAAGGCATATCTTTATGATGTGAGTAAGAAATTATCGGTTTTTGTCGGTTTGATCATCACCAATTGTATCCTGATGGGGAGACTGGAGGCTTTTGCAATGAATAACAGGCCATGGGAATCGTTTCTGGACGGTATCGGCAATGGTGCCGGATATGGCATGATACTGATCGTACTTTCCACCATCAGGGAATTGTTCGGTAGCGGCTCTTTGCTGGGTTATCAGGTAATACCGGAAGGATTTTATAAACTGGGTTATGTGGACAATGGGATGATGATCCTTCCGCCGATGGCGCTGATTACTGTCGGTATCATCATATGGGTGCAGCGTGGATATAATAGGAAACTGATTGAGAAATAAAACATTATCGAATAATATCAGGGTAAACAAATGGAAAATTTATTCGACCTTTTTATCAGAAATGTCTTTGTCGAGAACATGATATTTGCCTATTTCTTGGGCATGTGTTCTTACCTGGCTGTTTCAAAGACGGTAAAAACTGCTGTG
The DNA here is from genome assembly GCA_016935355.1 of Bacteroidales bacterium. Taxonomy (GTDB): domain Bacteria; phylum Bacteroidota; class Bacteroidia; order Bacteroidales; family UBA10428; genus UBA5072. Next base: position 9,026 of record JAFGRC010000098.1, on the reverse strand, counting down.
GGACTGGGTACGGCGGTGATCTTTGTAATTATCGTAACGGTACCCGTTAATTGGCTGATGGAGAATTACCTTCTCAGGGCAGGCGCACTGAAATGGCTGGGTTCGTCATTTGCAGATGTCGATCTGAGTTTTCTGAGTTTTTTGCTTTTCATTGCAGTTATTGCTGCAATGGTGCAGTTGATTGAAATGGTAATTGAAAAATTTGCACCTGCTTTATACAATGCTCTGGGTATCTTTTTGCCTTTAATTGCAGTGAATTGCTCGATATTGGGTGCTTCTCTGTTCATGCAGGAACGTGAATACGGAACAATTGCCGAAGCTACTGTATTTGCGGCCGGTGCCGGTGTGGGATGGGCTCTTGCCATAATCGTGCTGGCTGCCATTCGTGAAAAACTAAAATATTCAAACGTACCTGAGCCACTTCGTGGACTGGGACTCGCTTTTATATTGACAGGGCTGCTGGCCATTGCTTTTATGGGATTTGGAGGGATAGAGATCTGATTGAATAAAAAATGAACCGTTAATTATGGGTCTTGGACAAATCATATTACTCAGCATTGCTGTTTTTCTTGGCATCATCATTATCCTTGTAAGCATGCTTCTTTATGCAAAGGCAAAGCTTACACCATCAGGCAATGTGAAAATCATCATCAATGATGAAAAAGAACTGAATGTTGAGCCGGGATCAACGTTGCTGACAACCTTATCTGAAAACAAATTATACCTTCCCTCTGCATGCGGCGGTGGCGGGACCTGCGGATTATGCCGTTGTCAGTTGTTGGAGGGCGGTGGTGCGATTCTCCCGACTGAAACTGATTTTTTTACCCGAAGGGAGATCCATGAGAAATGGAGGCTGGCCTGCCAGGTCAAGGTCAGGGAAGATCTCCGGATACATGTTCCGGAGGAAGTCCTGGGAATCAAAAAATGGGAATGCGAGGTGGTTTCAAATCACAATGTGGCGACTTTCATCAAGGAGTTTGTTGTAAAATTGCCCCCGGGTGAGACCCTGAAATTTAAATCCGGCGGATATGTACAGATTGATGTACCCGAATTCGAGATGAGTTTCAGGGATATTGATGTCGAGCCTCAGTTTCGCGATGAGTGGGACAGGTTTAATATGTGGGACTTGAAGGTGAAAAATACAACACCTACTTTCAGAGCTTATTCAATGGCCAATCATCCTGCCGAAGGCAACATTGTAATGCTGAACATCAGGATCGCCACACCCCCCTGGGATAAATCAGGATGTGCATTTAAAAAGGTGCCTCCCGGACTGTGTTCTTCCTACATCTTTTCAAGAAAGCCGGGTGACAAGGTGATGCTGTCGGGTCCATACGGTGAATTCTTTATAAGGGATACCGTTCATGAAATGGTATATATTGGCGGGGGTGCCGGCATGGCTCCTTTACGGTCGCATATATTTCATCTTTTTCATACCCTTAAAACCAACCGTAAGGTGAGTTACTGGTATGGGGCAAGGTCAAAACGTGAAATCTTTTATGAGGATGATTTCCGGAGCATTGAAAAGGAATTTCCCAATTTCAGGTTTAACATCGCACTTTCCGAACCGCAACCGGATGACAACTGGAAAGGTTATACGGGATTTATCCACCAGGTGTTGTATGATGAGTATCTGAGCATGCAAGAATTTCCGGAGGATATTGAATATTACCTGTGTGGTCCGCCAATGATGAACGAGGCTGTGCTGCAAATGCTTTATAACCTGGGTGTTCCTGATGAGATGGTTGATTTTGATGATTTTGGCAGTTGATGAATATAAAACGCACATCTGTTCAGATTATCATTCTGGCATCAGTTTTTTTCACAATACTGATCGTCCACAACAGGATCAACAGGGATGCATATGTTACTGTGGCCGGTATGACACAGGGAACGACCTATCACATCACCTATGAGAGCAGGAAGGGCAGGGATCTGAAATATGAGATCGATTCATTGCTCACCGATTTTGACCATTCGTTGTCAACTTATAATGATTCTTCAATCATTTCCAGGTTTAACCGGAATGATACCCGGGTGGAAGCTGACCAGAAATTCAGGACGGTCTTTGAAAAGGCTTATGAAGTATACCTGAAAACTGACGGGGCATTTGATATTACGGTGGGACCGGTGGTAAATGCCATGGGTTTTGGGGCGGGCGATACGGTTCAGGTTGACAGTGCGTTAATTGACAGTTTAATGACTTTTATCGGAATGGACAAGGTTAGCATGCAGGGTAATAAACTGGTCAAAAGGGAAAGAAATCTCATGCTTGACGTCAACGCTATTGCACAGGGATATTCAGTTGATGTTGTTGCAGAATATCTTGATGGGAAAAGGATCAGGAACTATATGGTTGAAATAGGCGGTGAAGTAAAAACAAAAGGTTTGAACCCGAATCATGAGATCTGGCGCATCGGCATTGACAAACCCGTGGAAGGTAATATGGTGCCGGGATCCGATCTTCAGGCCGTGATCCGGCTGAAAGACCAGGCGCTTGCCACTTCCGGCAATTACAGGCGTTTTTACGAGAAAGACGGGATGAAGTACGTTCATACAATTGATCCGAGAACCGGTTATCCGGTGGTTTCCAATCTGTTAAGTGTCACCGTGATTGCAGAGGATTGCATGACCGCAGATGCATATGCCACGGCTTTTATGGTGTTCGGACTTGAGAGATCTGTTGAATTTCTGAACCGGAACGATTTTCTTGAAGCTTATCTGGTCTATGCTGACGAAACCGGGAAGTTACAGGTATATATTTCAGAGGATTTGTCGGATGTCATGGAAGAATAGGGAAAAACCCCGCAGGCTTTAAGCCAACGGGATTTTTAACAATATTATTGTTCAGAAGAACAGGCCACGTCCTGGAAGTTTCCGTCCCAGCAACCTTCATAATTCAAATCGTCGTTTATGTATTTTTGATATTTACCTGTATGCGTATCAGTATTATAATACACCTTATAAAGAAAAATTTCTGCTTCATTTGAGTTGTCGTAAACATTGTAATAAGCATCATAGTCCGGATCCGCATCGGTAATGCCATAATTGATATAACTTTCGTAATAATTGTTTGAAGCGTAAACAATGGTGTAGGTTACATCAAAGATTTCTGCTTCATAATCCGCAGTCCAGTCAATGTAAAGAAGGGCATGCGGATCAGCAGGTGTCTCGTATAATGTCCATGTTCCTTCGGTAGCCAGGATGTTACAGGTACCTGTGAACCAAATGAAGTCCTGAAAACCATCCGCTTTTGAAATCTTCATTTCCCAGTTAACCATATCATCCTCCACAACAGCTGTCAATATAGTTTCATATGCGTTTTGCCCGAGTTCGAAATCATTTGACCATTCCCATGTATTGTTGTCAGCCCTTACAGGGGTTTGATCAACAGCCAGATTATAAGCATGAACGGGAACAGCAAGACCTACCGTTAGCATGGAATTGGTATACCATACTGCCCAGGCTGCCTGCTGGAAATTGGTGAGTACCAGTTCGGATGATTTTTTTATCGGAATACCATCTTCAAATTCACTGAAGTCAGTAATGAACGTGGCTGCAGGTGGCAATTGAGGCGTATCATCGTTATTATCTTTTTCACAGCCAAAAGTAATGGTTAAGCCTGCTATTAATGCAATGGCAATAAACTGATTGATTCTCTTTTTCATAACGTTTTTATTTGATGTGTTTAAAACTAATATACGTAACGGAGGTACTAAAGGTTTAGTATGGAAAGGGAAATATTTCGCGAATACGCAACTCATGCAGTGTTGGTCGTCTGGAATAACTAAACGGCACTCAGGATTGCTTTCAGGAACAGTTCCGGTTTCTCTGCATGGAGCCAGTGTCCTGTGCCGGGAATATTGATGACGCGTGCCAACGGGAAAATACGGTGTATCAAGTCTTCATCTTCTTTCAGGATATATTCTGAAAATTCACTTTTGATAAACAAAGCCGGTATGCTCAATGATGCATATGATGACTGATCCGGTTCAATAATGCCGGCCGAAATATGTTCCATATTTTTTGCCAGGGCTTCAACATTGAGTTTCCATCTGTATTTGCCGTCTTTATTTTTTTTCAGGTTTTTCAGTAGAAACTGCCTGATTTTTTCCTGCGGGATGCTCTTTTGCAGCATCCGGTCTGCATCATGACGATTCCGGATCATTACCGGATCAAGCAATTGCAGAGCTCTGATGATGTTGTTGTGTATGGCAGACTGACGGTCATGAACGGGATTGTTGTATCCGGAAGGGGAGATGTCCACTACTATCAATGTATCAACCCGTTCATGATATTTCAAAGCAAATGACATGGCTGTTTTTCCACCCATGGAATGTCCGATCAAAACGGCAGGCTGAAGATGGTGATCATTGATGAATTCATACAGGTCGTCCCGCATGGTTTCATATGTGTGGGATGGACTGTGGGGTGAATTTCCGTGATTCCGCTGATCTATGAGGTACACCTCAAAGTTTTCTGACAATTTTCGGCCGATTGAAAACCAGTTGTCGGATGAACCGTATAATCCGTGCAGTATGATCAGGGGTTTTCCTGCGCCAAGCTTATGAAATGCCAGTTTCATTAGGTAAGCTGACTGAGATACAATTGAATGGTTTTTTCAAGGCCAAAATAGAGCGCATCTGAAATCAGGGCGTGACCTATGGAAACCTCTGATAGCCGTGGAGTGTTTTCGTTGAAAAAACGGAGGTTCTCAAGATTGAGGTCATGGCCGGCATTGATTTCCAGTCCGAGGCCCAGCGCCCTGTTTGCCGCACGGATGTATGGTTCAACGGCCTTCTGGCGGTCTGAGGCATACCTGTCGGCATAAGGTTCGGTATAGAGCTCGATTCGGTCAGTACCTGTACTGGCGGCACACTGGATCTGCTCAAGATCCGTTTCAATAAAGAGGGATGTTCGTATGTTATTGTTTTTCAGTTCAGCGATTACATCCTTGAGAAATTTCTCATACTTGATTACATTCCATCCCTGATTTGAAGTGATTACATCATGTGAATCGGGCACAAGTGTAACCTGGTGCGGTTTAACTTCCAGCACCAGATCAAGAAACCGTTGAGAAGGATATCCCTCAATATTGAATTCAGTGGTAATGGCGGGTCTTATTTCCCGTACATCCTGGTACCGGATGTGCCTTTCATCAGGTCTCGGATGCACGGTGATACCCTGTGCTCCGAATTTCTGACAATTCATTGCAGCCACTTTCACATTGGGAATATTTCCTCCCCGTGCATTTCGCAAAGTGGCTATTTTGTTGATGTTAACACTTAACCTTGTCATTTGCTGGTCATTTGGAAATTTATGAAATATAGTATAATTTTAACGCTTGCTGCAAAGATTGCTCCTGTTTGATTTTAAAACATGGTGACGGGTGTGGACTGAAAGTATGCAGGCCGTTCGTTCTTTAACTGCAGCGTACAAATTTAGCTTGTTTTGATATAAAAAAAGAATATGTTGGCCAAAGATTTGATATCAGACGTTGTTCCTGCATTGCGAACATCAGATAGCGGTCAGAAAGCCCTTTACTGGATGGATATCTTCCGGATTTCCCATCTTCCTATAGTGAATAATGAGGATTTTCTGGGACTGATTTCCGATAAAGATATATATGATCACAACATGGCCGAAGAGCCTATCGGCAATCACTCACTCTCCCTTTTTAGTCCTTTTGTAACTGAGGATCAGCATATCTATGAGGCAATTGAACTTGCATCCAGGCAGAATTTATCCGTTGTTCCGGTCCTTGATCATCACAATCATTATAAAGGTCTTATCACGCTGAACGATCTCGTTCATTTTTTTGCTGATTTTTCAGCACTTAAGGAACCCGGAGCGATTATCGTGCTGGATATGAATGAACACGATTATTCATTATCACAGATCACCCAGATCGTCGAGAGCAATAATGCAAGAATACTGAGTATGTATGTAAGTTCGCACGCAACTACTACCAGGCTTGAAATAACCCTGAAAATAAACCGCAGTGATGTTGCATCGATCATTCAGACATTCGACCGCTACAATTATATTGTCAGAAACACTTTCATGGACCAGGACGATATGAACAACTTTTATGAAAACAGATATGAAATGTTTATGAAATACCTGAATATCTGATCGGATGAATCTGATCCTCCGTTGGTATCCCATAAGGATCAAATGGTTTTTGTACTGCATGCAATTGTAACAATCATATGAATATTGCCCTCTACGGAAAAACTTTTAATGAAGAATTCAGGCCTTACATCCGGGAATTGTTCAGAAAACTGACAGAAAATAATACACGACTTTCGGTATACAAATCCTTCTATGATTATATCCGTGCTGAAACCGGACTGACACCGGCGGTCAGTAGTATTTATTCAAATTACAATGATTTTGATCCGGCCAGTGAACTTATGATCAGTATCGGCGGAGACGGGACTTTCCTTGAATCAATACCCTATGTAATCCGATATGATATCCCCGTGATCGGTATTAATTCCGGACGGCTGGGATTTCTGGCTTATATTTCAAAGGAAGGGATTATTAAAGCTTTTGATGCCATTTTTAGCAATAATTTTGATATTGAGTACCGTACAATGATCCATTTTCTGAATCCGGTAAACGGATTTGACGGTCTGAATTATGCACTCAATGAGATCACAATCCAAAAAAGCGGTTCTTCCATGATAACCATTGATGCATTTGTGAATGAGGAATTCCTGAACACATACTGGACAGATGGTTTGATCATTTCTACGCCTACTGGTTCCACAGCATATTCCCTTAGTGCTGCCGGACCTATTGTCGTTCCTGGATCCGGCAGTTTTATCATTGCGCCCATTGCCTCACACAATATGACTGTAAGACCGCTGATTATTCCTGATGATACAATAATTACCCTGAAAGTCAAAAGCCGGACCGGAAAATTTCTGGTTACCGCAGACAACAGGACGGTTGAAAGTGAATCAGGGCAGAAATTCACATTGGGTAAAGCAGATTACCAGCTCAAAATGCTCAGACTTCCCCATACAAGTTTTTATTCAACTATACGGAATAAGCTGATGTGGGGTGTGGATAAGAGGAATTAGGAATCAGAAAATCAGGGATCAGGAATCAGAAAATCAGGAATTGGGAAGTGGGAAAATATGGCCTTATCCTGAAACAGTTTGATTTGGAAAGTATGATATGTTGCATCTGTTAATCGTAAAAATCATTTTCAGGGATCCCTTCCAGATGTTTACGGGTATCACCTGCAAAACGCGTTATCTTATAAAGATCGTATTCTTTCAGGTTGAACAGTGATTCGTTATTTTCGAAATAACGCACCGGCAGAATATAAAACCCGGATTGTTCCTGCAGGTCTTCACGGTATACCCAGTAAGGCATATAGCTGTAATTTTTTACATATGTTTCACCGGCAGTTTTCTCAAGTACAATTTCAAATACAATCCCGCCATCTCTATACTGGTCCCGTTGGTTGGAAACAAAATTGCCCAGTGAATACACCACAATGTTGAATTTTGAGGAATCATTGCTGTAAATAAACTTTACCGGTTGAACAACATGGGGATGTGAGCCGATAATTGCATCAGCGCCACAATTCAGCATAAATTCCGCCAGATCCCGTTGAGAACCATTCTCAAAGCGTTCGTATTCATTTCCCCAGTGGATGGCGATGATAATGAAATCGGGTCGGGCGATTCTGGCCTTGTCAATGTCTTTTCTGATCTGCATCGTATCAATACGGTTGATGATATAAGGCTCGGGTATTACCAGTCCGTTTGTCCCGTATGTATAATTGAGCAGTGCAATCCGTATGTTGTTCTTTTCAAGGATCAGGGGATGGTATTGCTGGTGGTCCGTATCATTTAGAAATGTTCCTGTATGCAATACATTCATCGAGTCAAGGACTGTAATGGTTCTCTTAAAACCGCTTTGTCCGCGGTCCAGTGCATGATTATTGGCCTGCAGAAATACATCAAAGCCTGCATCGCGCACTGCACGGGCAAGTTCATCCGGACTTGAGAACTCGGGATAACCTTTATAAGGCGGGCCTGCAAGAGTGACCTCAAGATTGACGACAGCAATATCAGCAGTCTGAACATACCCTGCTATGTATTGGAATACTGGTTCATACCTGAATGTGTTTTGTTTGCTGTCCCATGCGCTGCTGATTTGCGCATCGTGTCCCATGACATCCCCGGCAAACAAAAGTGACAGCTGATCCGTAAAGGTTTCCTGGGCAAAAAGAAAAAAATTGCTGGAAAACAATATCAAAACAGTAACCGGTCCTTGCAGGAAAATTCTCTTGTGGAGCAGCAGGGATAAGAAATACAAAAGCATTAAGTATATATTATCGATTTTTACACTGCTAATATTATTAAAAAATTTTATTGCCATAAGGAAACCGGTAAAAAAATCTCCATCGATTTTATAAACAGGAGATCATCTGAACACGGAACGTAAAACCTGAGACAACTATAATCACCATCTTCCGCTGGCGCCTCCGCCACCGAAACTTCCGCCTCCGCCACCGGAGAATCCGCCGAACCCACCGCTTCCGGAACTGAAACTTCCCCAGTCCCTTCCTGAAGAGCTGCCTGTACCCATAATCCACCATGGAATGGAATGTGTCGGTGAGTAATATTGCCTGCTTTTGTGGAAGATCTTGCTGAATATCATAAAAAAGATAATGATCAGAATAAGAATCAATAAGGTATTTGTTGCATCCTGTTCGCCCGTCAGATACTCGTCCGCCGTAAACTCTCCCCGGGTAAGTGACATCAGGACATTTGCAACCGAATCCAGGGCTGCATAGTAATTTTCCTCCCTGAAACCGGGCGTAATCACATTTTCAATAAGACGTTTGGCGATGGCATCCGGAACGGCACCTTCCAGACCATAACCCGTCTGGATGGTCACCCAACGGTTTGCCGGGCTCACCAGAATCAGTATACCATTGTCCCTGCCTTCCTGACCGATACCCCATTTCTCTGCCAGGCGAACACCATAATCGGCAATAT
>JAFGRC010000097.1 GCA_016935355.1 Bacteroidales bacterium | reverse complement strand
TCGCTGACAAAATTATCGAGGCTGATAGCAGTAAAGGCCGCACCTTCGGCAATGGTCTGGTTCGGGATGTCTGTCACAACAGGCGGGACATTTGCGGCAGTGACGGTAAACACGGCGTCATCACTATCGCTTGCTCCGTCGGGGTCGGTCGCGGTGAAGGTGATGGTATCGGCGCCTGACCATTCGGCAGAAGGGATACCAATGGTTGCAACGCGGTCGGTGATGGTGACCGAAAGCGCTGAGTTTCCGGAATAGGTCCACAACATTTGTTCGTCAGAATGGTCCGCATCTGAAACATAATCGTCAAGGTTGATGGTGGAAAAGGTCTCTCCCTCGGCAATCGTCTGATTCGGGATGTCCGTCACAACTGGCAGTTCATTTTGGGCCTCCAGGGTAAACTGCACATCATCGCTTGAATAAGAACCGAATCGATCTGTTGCAGTAAAAGTTATGGTTTCAGAGCCGGTCCATTCGACAGCGACAGGTGTGATTGTGGCAGTCCGGGAGTTGTTAATGTCAACGGTGAAATTGACAGGACTCGTAAAAGTCCATTCAATTTCATCATCAGGTTCCTGGGGATCAAAAACATAGTCATCCAGACTGAGGGTAAAAGACTCCCCTTCATTTTTTGTCTGGTCGGGAATATCAGAGACCATCGGCGAAGAAAGATTGTATGATTCAAGGGCCGTAAACCATAATTGCCCCATTTTATCATAACCTGTGTTATCAGGGTGATAGGTATCGATCATGTCTCCTCCGTCTTCAACAAAAGGGTAATTGATCCCGGCACCGGTTTCCATATTGACCAGTAGGAGGGAATCGCCGGTTCTGGCAGTCGCAAGATCTGCAAGCAGTCCGTTATAATAAGTAGTTGGAACATGTAGTCCGTCCGGAGCACGATTGATGATCTGTGCCAGAATTACCGGTACTGTTTTTTCACTGGTATCTTCATAATTGTCAACTTCATCCAGGATGTCGATGAGATGATTGCGAAACGCAGTAGCATTGCCATTGGTATTGAGCCCGTTTGTCCCAATGTGCAACAGAATCACGTCGGGGCCATAAGTGTCAAGATAGTTTTCCTGAAGGATGGCTAACAAATCAGATACAGTTGCTCCCGGGAAACCTGCGTTATCTGTGTATTCTTCCGGGAGGTAATCGCCTCCGCTCTGCTCACTTCCAACATAATCAAACGTATACCCTGCCTCATTCAATAATAAATAAAGCTTATACCTGTATGCAATTTTCGCACCTATATCCCGGGTATCATCCAAATAATCATCGTAAGTGATTGAATTCCCGAGTGGCATGATATTTATAGGATTTTGTCCCCAAAGGAAAAACCCGCTCATAAAAAAAACAAAAACCAGAATATAAATAGGAAACCGGTTGATGCCATGACGCGTTTTCATAGGGAATGGTTTTGTCATCATATAACCTGGAATGTGTCCCGAATGAATCTGAAGTGATTGTATCAACAAATATATTAAAATTGCTGACTAAATGGCGCTTTTGGAAGCAAAAAGATTCAGTTAAGACCTTCAGCATCTTTCACCTTTAATTCCTGATAAAATTACAGGCTTGAGAAAGGTTTATTTAAGGCTTCGAAATGGTAAGCTTGTCTGTGCCCAGCAAGCGGTTTTCAGAAGTTATTCGAATCAGATATATGCCGTCAGGATATTCCTCTATAGGAAGCACAACATTCATTTCACCGGATCCCAATTTTTCTGAACGTATTAGTGACCCCAGGTTGTTAAATAGTTCAAGAGTTGCATTTTGCCTCAAAGGTTCGTTGAATCTGATATAGACCTGAGTTGAAGCAGGATCCGGGAATATGATAAAGCCTGTAGATTCCGTCACGCCGGATTGAGGATCTTCAAGACCTGTTTGCACATGTACCGTATCCATGGAAGCCTGATAAACTTCTTTGGTAAGCTCGTCCTGTATGAACGCAACAACCCTTAATTCTCCAAGTTTGTATACATTTTGCATGTCCCAGGAATAACTCACATTCTGATATTCCCCTTTTGACCATGGTTTATAGAAAGTTGTTCCACCAGCATCAGGCAACAACGTTTTAACCACACTATGAAATTCAGTTTCACCGTTGGCTCCGGTTTCTCCTGTAATTAACCGCTCAACAATAGCAAGATGAATGCTTATCTCACTTGTCGGAATATCATCCCGGGCTGATATTTCCGCATTAACGTTAAGTGCATTACCGACAACTGTTGAAATGGTATTGATCCAGAATTTACTGTCAATCAGAGATCGGATCAAAACGGTTTTTTCATCAAGCACCCTTAAATCATAATCAAATCTGTGCTGTCCCGTAGAGCCTCCGTCAAGAACCGAATAAGGCACGGTCGATAAACCGTAGTAAAACAAACGGGCACCGGGTATATAGGGATTATCTTCATTAAAGGGATCCGCTCCCGGGAATGAAGTATGATATTGCAGATCAATAACATTTAAACTGTTACCGGCTACTATACCGTTAAGTATCAAATTGGCATCCTTGGATTCCTGATCGGAAGAATTGGTGAAATGTTCGATCAAAGCCACCTTGTTCCGCTCTCCAATCCAGAAGTTGTCAAGAGCAATGCCATCAGTATTTCTTGCAGTGCCGTCCGACCCGTAAGCGATCCTGAACTGAACCTTTGTTTTATTCCTGAAGTCGTCCAGATCGTGTCTCGCAACCATCCATCCGGCATCACGGATGTTTGACCATCCAATGGTTTGTCCTCCCGGAGAACCAAGAATGTTGTATTCATTGAACCAGTTGATACCATCCTGCAATTCTCCTACATTTTGCCAGGTTTTTCCGCTGTCCGCTGACGCCTGTAATGCCGCCCCATCCCTTGTCGCATTGAAGAGCCTCCAGATGTCAAGCTTGATCATGGGTCTTTCTGTATCCGTGAAATCAAAGCAGGGACTTGTCAGCCACGATTGTTCGCGGGGTGCATTGGTAGTTGGGATATAAGTGTACCAGCAATTGTCACCTGACGATGCACCACTGAATCCCTTAACCGGAGATCCCAGTGTCCAGCTGTTGACTTTAACCTGCTGTGAGGGTCCGCTTCGCCAGGATACCGGACTGTCCTCAAAATCTTCAAAATACGTTTGTCCGGCCAGTTGAATGGTCGGTCTCAGACCAAAAACATTTTCTACTGTATCAGTGCAACCATTTGAGGTTTCAATCTGCAATTCAATGAGATAATTGCCAGGCTGTGAGAAAGTATAAGAAACATCCTTTGTCATCAGACTGTCGTACCCGGAACCCTGATAAAAAAGCCATTTATATGAAGTGATGACCCCTTCATTTGAAACAGATTTATCTTTCAGATCAATGGCCTGTCCCGCCTGGAAGCATTCAGTCTCCCAGCTGAAATTGGCTTCGGGTTTGGTGCCGATGATCAGGTTCTCTGTTACCTGAAGGAAGGTGCCATCAAAATATTGGTAGGTTATGGTATAGGTATCAACATTCAGCAATGACGGGTCGACTGTTGCAGTATTGTCATGATTGTCTGTCAGTCCCACACCACCCTCAATAGTGAATTCACCGATATCATTCACTGTATTCACTCCTGTAATGGTAAACTGATGATCGTTGCCACAGTAAAAATTCCTGTCATCAGGAAAGATGATATCGGCATCGGCAACAAGCACCCTTACAAGTGCTGTGTCATAACCATAGCAGGATGAAGGGGAAGCCCGGTAGCTGTAAATAATGCTATGCGTTCCTATACCGGCAATTATGGGATAGAAATACATTGTACCATTGTCATCAGCAATTAAAGCACTTGGATTGGAGCAGCTAAAATTGCCACCTTCTGGATCACCATATACAGGAACCTTAATTGTATTTAAATTGTAAGCAGGATCGAGTCCCGTTATGGTTACTTCGGGAGCCGGGATCACGGTAATGCTGGCACTTCCTGTTACAATGCCTGTACAATTGTTCACATCTGTAACCTCAACCAGTTGATAAATTCCTTCGTCCTTCAATGTCAGGTTCCTGGGACTTGATTGCACATTAAGTACTTCCGTGGTGTCACTTCCAACCCTGCGGTAGCTGAATTTCCAGGGTGAATTGCCGGTGAGGGCCACCGGGATGGTAGCTGTAGTATGCTCACAAATGGTGGCGCTTCCTGAAATGTCTGCCGTGGGCACGGTGATATTCACATTTCTGGTTACGGTATTGCTTGTGCTTTCACCATCAGTTACGGTAAAGGAGATTGTCCGGATCCCGGTATCGGGGCTGGTTGTTTGTGTGTTTTCATATCTGATACTTCTCAAAGCGAGTTGATAATCATCTAGTGTTGCCGGACCGGTTAAGGTGAAGATACCGGTTGTGCTGTTGAATGATCCGTTGATTCCACTTCCCGGAGGAGCAGTGAATGACAGCACATCCTGTCCGCTTCTAAAACCGCTTGATATCCTTATAGTTGCTCCCTGAAGGTATAAATCATCCTCATCGTCGACATTTATGGTATTGGTGACCGGAACTTTGCCTGAATTTCTGCAATAGATAATGGTGACTGGTTCGATGTTCCCCAAAACAGGTGCTGCAGTTACCGTAAACATAGCCGGATCGCTGTCATATCCTCCAGGGGGATCTGTCGCGGTGAATGTAATGGTCTCACTACCATACCATTCACCCGCAGGGATTGTGATCGTGGCAATGCGGTTATTGATATTCACGGTAAGCTGAACATTGCCTGCATAAGTCCAAACCATTTCAGCATCCGTGTGATCCGGATCGGTAACGTAATTATCCAATGTGATGGTTGTGAAAGATTCGCCTTCCGCAACCGTCTGGTCAGGAATATCAGACACAACGGGAGGATCATTGACTGCGGTCACTGATACCGTTCTGGTGACCGTATTACTGGGATTGCTGCCGTCATTTACCGTAAAAGACACTGTACGGTTCACTGTGGAAGGATTTTCACTGATATTGCTGTATTTTACATTTCTCAGGGCAGCCTCGTAATTCGCTACGGATGATGTTCCCATAAGGCTCATTGTTCCTGTTGCAGGAATCCAGTTGCCGGTTATACCATTGTCATTAGTAAACGATAACAGGTCCTGGCCATTCTGGTAGTTACCTGTAATTACAACTGAAGCAGAAGATAAAGTAGTATTGTCGGCATCTGAAACAGTTATTGAATTGGTAATCTGCACCGGATCGGCATTCTCGGTATAGCTGACAGTTGACGATACGGGCTCGACAAGAACCGGCGGATTGTTAACAGCATTGATAGAAATGGCTCTCTGCTGATTGTTGCTGTTAACGTTGCCGTCATTCACCCGGAATGTTATCATACGGCTGGAAGTATTGGGTGTAACACTGGTATTCTCATACTTAACATTTCTCAGTGCAGTCTGGTAATTAGCCTTCGAAGAAGATCCTGAGAGGGTCATTGTTCCCGAAGCTGAACTCCACACACCTGAAATTCCATCTGTGGCAGTGAACGATAATACATCCTGGTCACTCTGGTAATTGGTGGAAATGGTGATGGTGGCAGATTCAAGGTTAACATCATCGGGATCTGAAACCGTAATGGTGCCTGTTATTGTCACAGCTCCAGCAGCTTCGTTATAAGAAAGTGTTGTTGTTTCTATATTGCTGAGCACAGGAGGATCATTCTGAGGGGTTATGGTGATGGTAACAGTCGCGGTATTGCTGTAAAGCGCACCGTCGTATGCCCTGTAAGTAAAAGCATCGGATGTTGTTTCGGACCCGTCGTGTACATAGGTGAAGGAACCGTTGCTATTCAGGCTGAATGAGGAACTGTGTGTTGGGCCTGCAATCTGGTCAGCCGTAAGCCCATCCGCTTCGGCGTCAGTATCGTTGGCAAGTACCCCTGCTGCCGGAATACTAAGTGTGCCTTCCTCGATAACGCCACTGTATGCATCATTGGTTGCAACCGGCGGGTCATTGACAGCAGTTATTGATATGGTTCTTGTGACCGTATTGCTGGGATCGGTTCCGTCATTTACCGTAAAAGATACTGTACGGTTGGCGGTAGATGGATTTTCGCTCCTGTTTTGGTATGTTACACTTCTGAGAGCAGACTGGTAATTTGCAACAGATGATATGCCTGTCAGATTCAACGTTCCGGAACTAAAGTTTCCGGATATACCATAAGCGTTTGTAAACAGCAATGTATCCTGACCGGATTGGTAGTTTTCTGAAATGACAACCGTTGCGGAAGATAAATTGACATTATCAGCATCCGATACAGTTAAGGAATTCGTGATCTGAATCGGGCTGCTGTTCTCGGTATAGCTGACAGATGCCTCTTCAATACCAGAAAGCACCGGAGGAATATTTTGTCCAGTTAAAATGGAACTGCAGAGAAATATTGCTAAACCGGAAAGAAGGGAAACGATCCGGATTGGGTTATGATCGGTTTTCATGGTGAAAGAATTTGGTGATAATATGATCCGATAAAAATCCATTATAAACATCTGATCAGAGGAGTTTTTTGAACTATACAATTGCCTGATGATATGAACCGGTTCTATAACTATAACAAAGTCTAAAAGTCTAAAGAGAACTGCACACCAATTGACAAAAATATATAAAACAACGTTATAAACGGATAAAAATTTGATAAACTGTACAAATCAAAACCTCAATACAGATTTTTCAAGGGTGATTGAAAAAATGAATTTATGCCAGCAGGATGGTACAATTACAATGTTACATCGGGTCTTGTCTTGATCAGCGCCACCGAAACATGGGTATCCGTATGTTTGTTGGTCCCCGAAATGATAAATCCGCTATCCGAAGTTTTTGCAAAGCTGGTGCCTGTGAGTTGAGTGCCCTGACCGAAATGGGCATACTCGGGATTTTCTCCGTCCGGGTCGGTCATGATGAGGCTGATTGAGGACAAGCCTCCTGTAGCTGCAGTCGTTCCGAGCAGAACATAATTGCTGCCATCAACAATTATACTTTTGCCCGTATCATCACCTGAGGTGCCGTACCATTTGGACCAGATTACTTCATCAGGAACAGTAGGAGAAAGGGTGATTTTTCTGAGTATGATATCAGAACCCTGTCCGGTAAGGTTGCTTCTCATGGTTCCGATGATCAGAAAGTTGCCATCATCCAATACCCTGATGCAGTTGGCGTCCTCGTCAGCAGGGCTGTCAATTGTCAGAAATGTAACGAGTCCCCCGATATTGTTGGCAATAAGAATGTATGAATGTCTTGTCAGGGTGCCCAGCGGATAGCTTTTTGTGTTTCCTGTTATTGCTATCTTTCCGTCATCCATGATCTGCAGATGAACACCTTCTTCATCCCGGTCACCCCCGTAAGTCCTTTGTGTGGGCCAGTCGTCACGGTCATTGCCGTCCCGGTCAATTGCAAACAACCAGATCTGCTTGTCATTCGTGGAACCCGACCGTTTCGCATATCCGGTCATGATATAGGATCCGTCGGTGTCGATTTCAAAATGATATGCCTCCATGTCTTCCAGTCCCCCTATGGTCCGGGTCCACAATATTTCACCCAACCTGTCGGTACGTATGAAATATACTTCCAGGTTGCTGTTCAGCGGATTTTGTGACGATCCCAAAATGGCAAACCCGTCCGGAAGTACCTGCAGACAATAAGCCCGGTCATTCAGGCTCCGGCCATAAAATTTGGCGCTGTCAACGGAATTCCCATATTCATCCGTTCTGAGAAGGCAAATCTGTGTGCCGGAAGTCAGTGTTTCGACGGTACCCAAAACAGCGTACCCGTCGTTACTCATCTGTTTAACATCTGCACTCGTGAAAACTGCACGGGTATTGTAGAACTTTATGAATGAATCAGCCTGCAATGATGATATATCTTCCTTGTCACATGCAATCAAAAGCAACAATGGAAACAGCAGTAATACTTTTTTAGTCATGTCATTAACGTTGTTTGCTCGGTGTATAAAATGAAAAATAATATCCGGCCGTAAGTGAAAAGGTGTTCAGTGTAAAATCATCATCAACATAATAGTATTTTGACAGGAGTATAGGATTATAATAGCGTTCGGCTGATTTCACTATATTGTTCAGTCCCAAATTTGCCCGCAAGCCGATTGAAATCACACCACGGGAAATCTTATACCGAATTCCGGCTCCTGCAACCAGTCCGTACAGAAAATCTTTCCGGTAATCTTTTACGCTTTCATACTCACCTGATACCGGAGGCAGGTCAGGATCATATTTCCTGGAAGGCTGTCCCTTTGCACCCGAAACTTTTGTCAGGAATATTCCTGTACGAAGAAAGGAGTTCATATTTCCGACGTTAAATTCATAAGTCAGTGTTAAGGGAATTTCGAATTTATAAAGCTTTTCGTTGTAAACCACCCGGTTCATTACATCTGTCCCGTCAACAACCGGTATGGTCAGTTCATCAGTAAAAGAATACTGGTTTTGCTCAAAATTCAGCTCTACATTAATCAGCATCCTGCGGCTGATGTACCGTGCCATGCCCAGACCAAGATGAAAACCTGTCTTCATATTGTTCTTCATATCGGTATAACTGTAATCCAGCAAAGTGTATGGCTCGATAATCCTGGGATCCGTAAGACTGAAACCGGCTGTCACGCCGACTGAAAATACAGATGTCGTACGGTATGATTCAAAAAGATACACAAATTCAACCGGATCATCGGGGGAAACTTCGTACTCAGGGTACTTTTTAAGGAATTCCACCATGTTTCTTTCAGCTTCAGCCTGATCATAATCAAATAAATATGCCAATATGAGCAGCTTGTAAGCCTCCATTTTCTGTGCACGTGTGAAACCTTCTTCAATACAGGGCAACAATAATTCCGGTAGTTCCCCGATCAATCCCTGTTCATAATATTCCCTGGCCTGCTGAAGTCTGGCAGTGCAATCCTCCTGACCGTAAACAGGGATTTGCAGCACGCATGCAATAAACGACAACAGTAAAATTGTTTTACAGTTTAACGGAGTATTTTTTCTGGCTGTCATGGATGTTTTATTTATCTGGACAAGTTATTTGATATTCCAAATCAGTGCTGACATAAGTCTCCCATTCCCGTTCAGTCATGTTCCGTTCGATTTCACCGCATATCTGATCGGCCATATAAACGGTGTGAGTGGGCCAATAATATATATTGGATATACTTCTGTCCGCAGGTTGTGCACTTGCAGAAACAATGTACCTGCCATCAGGACTGAATGCCAGGGACAACACCCAGGCATTGTGCCGGGAAATGATAACAGGCTGATTTGAAGTATTGTTAATATCCCATATCTTTAAACTTTTGTCAGTGCTGGCTGTTGCGATTTGCTGGCCATCAGGACTGAATGCCAGGTCTGATATCTGTGCAGTATGTGCCGAAATGGTCAGTATAATGGTGTTTGCCCGGGCATCAAGAATTCTGAGCGTACCGTTCCGGTCACCGGTAGCAATTCTGGAACCGGTTGGATTCATCGCAAGGGAATGAATGGAAATGTTTGTACTTAAAAGAACGGTTTGTTCTTTTGTTTCAATATTCCAGCGGATCAGTCGGCCGTCTTCTGTACCGCCGAAAATGTAATTTCCGGTTGGAGATAAAGCAATACAGTTTACTTCTGTTTGGGGGAGTTCAACAAATACTGTCCCGGATTTATCCACCATATCCCAGTACATGATGGTATGGTCCTGACTGGCAGAATAAAGGCGCCTGTTGTCGGGTGTAAAACACAGTGCGCCTACCCAGTTTTTATGGCCTTCCAGTAATTCAGGAGAAGGATTTGACTGGTTCAGATTGAAAAGTTGAATGGAAGAACTGGTGGCGGCATTTGCAAGCCAGCGTCCGTCCGGACTTATAGCCAGTGTACGGTTCATGAAATTGTTGTCGATCAGTGTTCTGTAAGACCGTGTATTGCCGTCGAGGTCCCACTGCAGGATCTTACCATCACCTCCGGTACTATAACATACATTTGATCCGGGTCTGAAAGCAACTTTGTTCACATTTCCGCCCTCATGTCCCTGTAACGCATTATAATTGGATCCGTTAAGCCCCTGAAGCGATGCATAAAGCGCATTGTAAATATCAGGCGGATCAGGCTGGCCTTTGAAATCCCTGTTGAAAAGGTATGCCTGATAAGCAAGCAGGCCTTTCAGATTGTTATCGTTGACCTGAAGTACCCTGCTGGCCATCGTTTGTGCCGTGGAAAGCATCCTTTTTTGCATTTCCAGCGCCATATCCAGCTCTGCCTGCGTTTGTTGCTCTTTGGCTACCTGGGCGGTTTGCTGGGCTACTTCTTTTTCCTGCTGGTATTGCTGGCTGCGTCGCCTGGCATCCTCTGCCTGCTGCAGGGCCGCAAGTCTGTTCCGCTCCGCAATTTCAGATTCCAGCTGGGCAATAATTCTTTGCTGTTCGGCAGTATCTGCAGTCATTTCCATAACCATCGCCTGAAATTCAGCCATTTCCATCCGGCCCTCAGCCAGGAAACGGAGGCTGTCTGCTTCCTGTTTTCTGAATTCAGCTTCCGCCCTGCTCATTTCTGCCATTTTAGCCTGCTTCATGGCATCAGAACGTTGCTGAAAACCCCAGACGGAAATGAATAAAAATGCAATGGCTGCTATCAGCATGGTTGATGCAAACCTTCTTGTACGGTTCAGCTCCATACGCTGCAACCGGACTTTAGTCTGTTCTTCCTGCAAATATTTTTTCTCACTTGCATCCAGGAAAACCATGACTTTTTCAAATGCAGGATTGTATTTCTTGGCCCATGCAAGTGTAGGTTTCTGGGTCTTTCGCCAGTTAAGGGCCAGGTGCAGGTCAGGTGGCCTCCACAATCCGGTTTTACCGATCTGGTATAAAGAGGCCGCTTCCGCTAGTCTAAGGTACATCTGAACGGATGAAAATTCCTCTTCAACCCATGCTTTAAGCTTGTCCCAGATCCGCATCAGACTTTCATGGGAAATATCAATAACGGTATCACCGTCAATGGGTATCCCTTCAACTGGAGTGAGGAATGAACGCCCCTTAGCCCTGAATTTATTTGCGACTTCAATGACCTTGTCTTCAGTTACCTGGGCAATTTCGGCGATATGCTTCACGGTTGCCGGATGCCGGGTTCCTTTGTTGTCAGTACCTTTTTCAGTGAGACACTTAAAAAGGACCTTACAGATTACCTTACCTTCTTCCGAAAGTTCTTCATATGCTTCATCAGCATGCATGGAAAGGGCATTCTCGATCTTACCGGCAGCTTCATAGTCGCGCATCCGTAAAGGAACGCCGGATTCGTTGTTTGTAATCCAGAATTCCCATGTCCGCATCATGGCATGTTGCAGGACCGGAAGCTGGTCGCTTTTGTCTTCAATGGCATTCAGCACCTGCTGCAACAATTGCGGATCAATTTTTGCACCGCCCACGGCCAGAGGACCTGTAACGGCTTCCCTGAAACTGTCGCGTGTCATCTGTGGAATCAGGTAGTTGCTGTCGTTTATCAGTCTGGTAAGCTCATTAAACTGGGAACATTCACCGATAAAGTCGGATCGCATGGTCAGCACCACGTAAATGGGCTGGTCATTTTGCTTTATAGCATTTACCAGAAGTTTAATATATGCCTCGGTTTCATTCACTGCCGTGATGTCTTTCCGGCTTTCCTTATACCTGAACAATTCTTCAAACTGGTCCAGTATCAGGAGTATATTTTCGCCCGGTGCAAGTTTTATCTGCCTTACCGCATTGGTCAATCCAAATGAGCTGCGGCGGAGAATGGTATAGATAATTTGTTTGTTGATTTTTAATTCATGTTGGGGTTTTTCACCTTTTTCGGATAACGCTATAGCTTCTGCAAGGTTTTCAACCGGACTGTTTCCCGGCCGGGTTGTAATGATTTTCCATTTTGAACCTGCCCTGGTAATAAAACCCCCATATAATGCCGGTATCAATCCGCAATAGATCAGTGATGATTTGCCGCTTCCTGAGGCTCCTGTCACCGCAGCAAACCGGTTCACGGCAAGATATGCCAGTACAATTTCGCATTGTCCCTCACGACCGAAGTATAAATGACTTTCTTCCACGCTGAAAGGGCGTAATCCCGGGAATGGATTGGCAAGCGTAAGCATGCCAGGTTTGATATTCAGGTTCGGGTTCTTTGTCATTTCTTATCCAGCTGTTCTAGAAAATGATTAATAACATTTTTATTGATATCTTCATCCCAGTTTACCGGAACATTTTTGAGAAACAATAAAGACTTATCGGCAGTTTTTTGTTGGGAAATAATCTCTATTGCCCGGAAAGGCTTGCTTTTACCATAACCGGGTGTTTTGACCAAATCCCTTATTTTGCTGTTCAGCCATTCCATGGTTGAGTTTCCTTTGTAAATCAGGA
The DNA here is from genome assembly GCA_016935355.1 of Bacteroidales bacterium. Classification (GTDB taxonomy): domain Bacteria; phylum Bacteroidota; class Bacteroidia; order Bacteroidales; family UBA10428; genus UBA5072. The sequence goes on along the minus strand of JAFGRC010000097.1, from coordinate 13,778 downwards.
CGGCATCTGCCATTAACAGATTGTTTATATGTTCTGAAAGCGAATAGAATTCATTGTTGTCTGTTTGGGATTCAATCAGGTCGTAACCTTTTGAACGAATGATATCCAGATATTCACCAATTTTTTCCGGGCCGGTTTTTTCATAAATTACATACAGTTTGTTTTTATCGGCAATTGTCGTTAGTGAGGGATTTATAATTTCATCGAGCTTTACATTTAATGCAGTTTTGAAAACTTCAAAAGGCGCTTCGAAAATTTCAGTTTTATGCTGTGATTCATCCCTTTTAAGACGTTTAAGGTAAAGTACCTGCCGTTGATCAGTGGCTTTAAGATCACTCGGTATCCAGATAACCTGATCCGGTTTTGTTTTGTTGTTTTTGTCAGAGATAAAGTCTTTAACAGTCTTGATCTGAAAATCTATCAATGAATACTTTGAATTCTTTAAGAATTCTCCATACCAGCCTCCCAGCAAATGGATCGAAATCATAGATTGCTTCAGATAGTCCTCTATTGCAAGCTTAGCCTTTTCAGCTTCTTCAGGAACAGGTATCAAAGGTAATATGTGAAATCCCAGATGCTGCAATTCTCGTTTTAGCATATCCCGGTTTTCAACCTGGTCAAAAGTGGTTTCTGCAAGAAATATTCCAGGCTTGCGCTCCGCGGATTCGGATTCAGCTGTTACCGGATCCAGATGAGCCATAATATTTGATATGTCATATGCAAGATCCACGACCTTTGACCAGAATCTCTGATCGGGACCATCTTTTCCATCCAGATTATAAGTAACGGGTTTTTTATTGTAACGATTAATTTCAAAAAAGTTATAGCTTAATTCATTTTTCAGGAATGAAGGTTGTTCTTCAGGTGGCATGGGCATGGTAAAAACTTTCAGGATCCTGTGACGTCTGATCTGCAGACTTTCATTTAAGGCAACTACTGCGTTGTATATTTCTTCCAGTTCATCCAAATATTCTTTGGATTTGACATATTCGGGAGAAAGAACAATGACAAAAACGGCTGTTTTTGAGAATATATACTGGCTGCTTTCTCCAAGCAGATTTTTTCTTGTTCTGAGGTCGTCATGAAGCAAAATGGTCGGTTTCTTATCATATAACCTTTGCACGATCAGGGAAAGAAAATCACAGAACTTTAATGTCCAGTCGGTTGAAGTTTCGTTTTCTTCCGGTTTGGCGTAACTGATGAATATGTCATATTCAAAATCCATAGGTAGTAATTCTAAGCTTCCTCGATTAAACCAATAATGGAATTTCTAAATTCAATATGATCAAACATCAACGAATTTAATAACTCCTGATCAAGATTGTATAATTTCAGATCAGTATTGGCTTTGAGTGAGAACGTATGTTCCTCGACCAAAATATCACTGTAAATTATATCATTTTTGCCAAAAGTAATCACTTTGTCTGTAGAAATCTTAATTTGAGCTTCTCCTTCAAAAATAATCATAAAGGCATAATGTACATCATTGTGTTTTATAAGAAATTCGTCTCCTGCATTTAGAAAACATATATCCAGCTCCTTGGCGATCTCAAGCATGATTTCCTCGGGTATTTTGCTCATACCCGGACATTCTTTGAGGAATCTGATCCTGTGCAGCAAAAGGTATGGAAATCCATCGCGGGAAAATGACAAGGAATACCTGATTTCGTTTGCCAGCTGACTGTTCATTCTGGGGTATATGGAATCCAGGGAATCCGGTTCCAGCTTTCCGATAACATATGCAGCAGATTCCCTCATTAATTTATCGGGGTGAAAAAGGCAGGCAATGAGTTCCTGACTTACTGTCTGACCGGGCAGTTCCAGTACATTAAAAATGGCACAGGCCTTGACATATAATGAAAGTGAATTGAAGTCCCGGGTTAATATTTCAGTGATAAGTTCTTCGGGATTCAGTTTTTCAGCATGGAAAAAGTATTGCAGCTGTCTGAAGCGCTCTTTATGGGGAAGATTTTCAACGACAGGTAAAAACACCTGTTTGATCTCTTCGTTCACGATTTGGTCGAGCAGCTCAATGGCAAAGCTGATATCCGTGTCGCCACCTTCTGTCAGCATGTATTTTATATTGCCAATTGATGTGGGATTGTATGCCAGAGCCAGCAAATGGTAAAGTGAATTGTAGTTTTCGTTAATTTCTGATTCCAGGGCATCCTTCAAAAGCTGAAAACGTTTGTTGCCGGCAAGGCTTGTATGGGCGGCAAAATTCCATGACATGATATTGATCAGTCGAACGATGTCATTTAATATTCTGTTGATGTTATCTGGAGTGGACTGAAATTTAGATTCCCTTAAAGCCAGAAGAGCCTGGTGCATTACAGACCGGTGCTGGTTTTCCAGCTTACCAAGCAGCAGTTCTATGGCTCCGGTAGTACCGATCTTGCCGTAGATCCTGACGATTCTTGACAGGACCCTGTTATCGGCATCAGGCATCAGAAACATCCTTTCCAGATGGGATAGTGCCGGATCTCCAATCCTGACCAGGGCATCAAAAACGTAAGGATAATATCCGGGAGTAGATAAATAATCAATGAGAATATAGCTGTGGTCGGGGAGGGACATTCTTGCCATAGCCTTGACAGCTGAAAATTTTACATCCGGTTCAATATCACGTGATAATATGGTAAGTGATTCTGCCATATCCTTATTTGTGGAGGCTCCAATGATTTCCGCTGCCAGTATCCTGTCTGTCAGGTTGTTGGAATTGACCAGTCTGTCGAGTGATTCTTCCGATAAACCAACCGCAAATTTGTTCTCAAAGCGGTTGATCAGTCTTGATAATTGATTGTTTGTCTGTTTGCCGCTGTTTTGCCGGACCATCTCTTTTAGTTTTGGAAGAGCGATCAGCAGAGAATTTTCTTCGATTTTTTCCAGGATGATTTTGCCGATATCTGTTGGACTGTTTCCCAGCATTGACATGATGTGCATTTCATGCTTCAACGGTTCCAGCTTTTCAAGAAGCGACAGGGTATGAATTACTTTTGAAGAAGCATCGCTGTTGAGAAGTTCATGTGTTTTTTCATCCGTATTCAGCAATTCCTGTTCAATAATCCGTTTACTGGTCCTGAGTTTATGGATCGATTCTCTTAAAGCCTTCTGGTATGATTTGATGAGCATTATGGTTACCGGGACCCAGATACCGACAAGAACAATCAATATAAGGTTCAGAAAAAGATTCAACTTTAAGCCGATCAGGTAAAGTCCCGATAAAATAAGCCCTGCCAGTAAAAGTGCCACCATACGAAAAGATCCTTCCATGCGTGGTATAATAGCATTGGTATAACGCAGGTCAAGTGTGCGGAACAATACACGAAGGGAAGGCAGTTCAATGGCCTGGAGGGTTGACTCATAGCCGATCCTAAGTATTACCACAGTAATAAATCCGAAAGAAAACATAGAAAGAGTGTTTGAACTTCCGCTCAGCAGATCCACGATGAGGGAAGCTATAAAAGCCACCAAAAGAATCATAGGAACTAACACAATGCTGTAAGGAGAATCATATGTATACAGGATTTTCCGGATCAGGTAACGCTCCAGGAAGAGCACAAACAAAAACATCGTCCCCATGAAAAAGCCAAAGAATCTGGCCATGCTGATCGTGTTTGGAATATTGACATGGGTTTCTTTGATAAAATAAAAATGTACGATAAATCCTGTAACACCCGAAATTAAAACAAACAAAGCCAGCAACAGTGTGTGCCGGGAATAAAAAAACTCATAAAACTTTGATCTGAGCACCAAGGGTCTTCGGGGGACATGTGAAAATGATTCGGAATACTTGTGTAACATGTTAATAAACAGCTGCAGCAATGCAGCGAGTGCAATGAATACAATTGAAGCTGCCAGGATATACAATACGTCCCAGGTGAAAAACATAACTCCAACCAGCGCATAACTTGTGACGATAATTCCTGCCATAAAAGAAGTCTGGATCAACGGGTAAAATCGTTTGTTCTGATCGGGTCTGAAAATGGTCCTGAATGACCGTCTGAATGTAAGAATGGTAAGAACTGTCAAGGGGAAAACGAACGCAAACGGTAACAGGTGAAAGAATCCGTAAAGCCGTGTAGATGTCAACCGGTCATAATAAGCGAACAACAGGATATTAATGATTAAAACCAGGCACAGGTTCGTGATCACAAACAATCTGACGGGTATACGGCTTGACAAATAGCTGTATGCAAAGAGAAGGATCATGCCAATAATGCCTGAAACAATCAGGGCTTTTGGAAATTCCTCAATGGTAAATGATTGAATAAACAACACATGAGAGCCAGTATAGAAAAGCGTAAAGAAGGCGCCAATAAAAAAAGCCTGAAGTGATGTTATGGTTAACATACCGGCTTCCTTACGGTTGTATAAATCAATTCCGAGAAATGAACGCTTCACTTATGTGCAGGTTTACATTCAAATTTTCAGGACTCAGCGTGTGTAAAAATACGAAAATATTGCATGATTTCAAGGATTAAACGTAAAGAGCCGAAGTTGTATGGGCGCTTTGCGAAAATATCTATCTTTGTGAAAATTATTTACAGGGTAATATTATGAGTTTTATTGATTTAAGTGAACAGGAGGTCATTCGCCGGCAGGCTCTGGATGAAATCAGGCAACTGGGTATTGATCCCTATCCGGCTGAATCATTTCCTGTCAATGTGTCCACAGAAGAGATCAAACGGAATTTCTCGGAGGCGGAAAAAAATTACCAGGATGTTTCAATTGCTGGCCGACTGATGGGCAAACGCATTATGGGAAGTGCATCTTTTGCTGAAATTCAGGACGGAAAAGGAAGGATTCAGATCTACATCAAACGGGATGATATTTCTCCTGATGAAGATGCCACCCTGTATAATACGGTATTTAAAAAATTACTGGATATCGGGGATTTTATCGGTGTAAAAGGATATGTTTTTATTACAAGGATGGGAGAGATTACCGTTCACGCCACAGAAATAAAATTGTTGAGCAAATCCCTGAAGCCTTTGCCTGTGGTTAAAGAAAAGGACGGTGTTATATATGATGCGGTAAGGGATCCTGAATTCCGTTACCGCCAGAGGTATGTTGATCTGGTCGTTAATCCCGGGGTCAGGGATATTTTTATCAAACGGACCAGAATGATCGATTCACTGCGAAACCACTTTAATTCCTGTGGATACCTTGAAGTGGAGACACCTGTCCTGCAACCCATACCAGGCGGAGCTGCAGCACGTCCGTTTGTGACCCATCACAATACGCTGGATACCCCGCTTTACCTGAGAATTGCCAATGAGCTGTATCTTAAAAGGTTAATTGTTGGCGGATTTGAAGGTGTGTATGAGTTCTCAAAAGATTTCCGGAATGAAGGGATGGACCGGATGCACAATCCGGAATTCACGGTTCTTGAAATTTATGTTGCTTACCGGGACTATTTATGGATGATGGATTTTGTGGAAGATATGATTGAGAAAGTCACGCTTGACCTGCATGGAACAACCCGGATCACATACGGTAACCATATAATTGACTTTAAGAAACCCTTCATGAGGATGACCATGACTGATTCCATCAGACAGTATGCAGGCGTTGACATAACCGGATTGGATGAAGATCAGCTGCGTGCGGTATGCGGAAAGCTGGATATCGCAACTGACCTGACAATGGGGAAGGGGAAGCTTATCGACCGTATTTTTGGGGAAAAGGTAGAACCGAATTTGATCCAGCCGGTTTTCATCATGGATTATCCGGTTTCCATGTCGCCGCTGTGTAAAAAGCACCGCAACAATCCGGAACTTACAGAACGTTTTGAACTCATCGTCAACACCAAAGAACTTTGTAACGCCTATTCCGAACTCAATGATCCGCTTGATCAGCGCGAACGGTTTCAGGAACAGCTAAAACTATCCGAAAAAGGTGATGATGAAGCCATGTATATTGATCAGGATTTTCTCAGGGCGCTCGAATACGGAATGCCGCCTGCAGCCGGACTGGGTGTGGGAATTGACAGGTTGGCCATGATCATGACCAATCAGCCCGGTATACAGGATGTTTTGTTTTTCCCTCAAATGAGACCCGAAAGAGAAACACATGCAGATTCCCGGGAGGTTTTGATACGGGCAGGGATTCCCGAAGAATGGCATCCGGTTTTAACAAAACTGGGTTATAACACAATGGAGCAAATAGGTAATGTAAAAAATCCCGGTAAAATGCATCAGGAGCTGTGCGGATATAATAAAAAGAACAAGCTTCAGTTACAGAATCCCTCCCTGGATGATGTAAAGAGATGGATTACCTGCTGTACAACCTGATATTGGCGATTTTTCAACATCGTTTGCCAGCTATGCAGGCGATATCCACAGGATAAGGTATTGAAATTCAGCAAGGGATTGAATTTCCCGTTCATGAGCATGTTATTATCGTGTTAATAAAGAAATCCGTTGACCTGACTTCTTTATTTTAAATTTGCCGTAAACACTTTGTAAGTATGACTGTGGCTGCATACACAGAAGACACCATTCGCACACTTGACTGGAAAGAACACATCCGCAAGCGCCCGGGAATGTATATCGGGAAGCTTGGTGACGGATCCTCGCAGGATGACGGTATCTATGTACTATTAAAGGAAGTTCTCGACAATGCTGTTGATGAATTCATGATGGGTTTTGGAAAAAACATTGAAATTACGATCAATGAGGATGTGGTAAGGATAAGGGACTACGGGCGCGGTATCCCGCTGGGGAAATTGCGTGATGTGGCTTCGAAAATGAATACCGGTGCAAAATACGATTCCCGGGTTTTTAAAAAGTCTGTCGGGCTCAACGGCGTTGGCATCAAAGCAGTCAATGCGCTGTGCTCATTCTTTGAGATTACTTCATACAGGGATGGGTTGTTTAAAAAAATAGTTTTCAATGAAGGGAATCTGAATCAGGAAACTGCGGAAGAAAAGGGAGATTTCAGAAACGGTACATTGGTATCGTTTGTCCCGGATCATAAGATGTTTGGACATTTTAAATTCATGGAAGATTATGTTGAATCCATGGTAAAAAATTACGTTTACCTGAATACCGGTCTTACCATTTACCTGAATGGCAGTGCTTATTATTCCAAGGATGGACTGGTGGAACTGTTGCGGGACAATGTTAACGGGGACGGCCTATATCCGATCATCCACCTGAAGGATGAGGACATTGAACTGGCACTGACACACGGCAATCAATATGGTGAAATATATTATACATTTGTAAACGGACAGCATACGACACAGGGGGGTACGCACCTGACAGCATTTAAAGAGGCCCTGGTAAGGACAGTCCGGGAATTTTACAAAAAGGATTTTGATCCGTCCGATATCCGTGCATCCATTGTCACTGCTTTAAGCATCAAGGTTGAGGAGCCGGTATTTGAATCGCAGACAAAAACCAAGCTGGGCTCCAGGGATATGAGTCCGGAAGGCATTTCAATCAGGAACTTCATCATTGATTTCCTGAAAAAGCATCTGGACAATTACCTTCACAAACATCCGGAAACCGCTGATAACCTGCTCAGGAAAATTATAGAATCGGAAAAGGAACGCAGGGAAATATCAGGGATTCAAAAGCTGGCCCGTGACCGGGCCAGAAAGGTCAGTCTGCACAACCGCAAATTAAGGGACTGTAAAATACATTTTAATTCAACCGCTGAAAGACGGTTTGAAACAACCATCTTCATCACCGAAGGAGATTCTGCAAGCGGGTCCATAACCACTTCGCGGGATGTCCATACACAGGCTGTTTTCAGTCTGAAAGGGAAACCCCTTAATGTTTTCGGACTGACCAAGAAGATCGTGTATGAAAATGAGGAGTTTAACTTTCTGCAGGCGGCGCTGAACATTGAGGACGGTCTGGAAAACCTCCGGTATAACCAGGTGGTGATCGCAACGGATGCCGATGTTGACGGAATGCACATCCGTCTGCTGATGATCACTTTTTTTCTGCAGTTTTTCCCGGACCTTGTCAGGCATGGTCACTTGTACATTTTACAGACACCATTGTTCAGGGTCCGCAATAAAAAGGAAACCATTTACTGTTACAATGAAGAAGAAAAAGGCCATGCCGTAAAAAAGTTGAGCAGTCCGGAAATCACCCGTTTCAAGGGACTTGGAGAAATATCACCCGGAGAGTTCAAAAAATTCATCAGTAAGGATATTCGGCTGGAGCCTGTCCGGATAAAAAAAGGCGATCATATCCAGAAGATACTTCCGTTTTTTATGGGGAAAAACACTTCGGAAAGGCAGGGTTTCATTATTGAAAACCTCCGGGTTGAAGAGGATGAAGTCGAAGCAACTGTCTGATTTGCAGAAGTTACAAATGTGATTCGGACGGCCTGATTGCTGGATTTTTTATCATTTTGCCGTTTCAACATGGACATTGAAGATTTTGATATTGTTAACGATGGAGGGACCATAGATCCCGGCAGTGAATCTGCATTTGAATTTGTTGATGATACCGGGGAGCATCACATTGAAACCGGACATGTGACACAACTGACCGATATGTATGAGAACTGGTTCCTGGATTATGCCTCTTATGTAATTCTGGAGCGGGCGGTGCCACATATTCAGGATGGTCTCAAACCTGTGCAGCGCAGGATTTTATATGCCATGAGGCAGATAGAGGACGGCCGTTTCAATAAAGTCGCAAACATCATCGGACAAACCATGCAATACCATCCTCATGGGGATGCCTCCATAGGGGATGCTCTGGTACAGCTTGGACAGAAAGGATTGCTCATAGAAACCCAGGGGAACTGGGGTAATATTCTGACGGGTGACGGTGCTGCAGCTTCACGTTATATCGAGGCAAGGCTTTCAAAATTTGCTTTGGAGGTTGCGTTCAATCATAAAACTACCGGTTGGAAACTTTCCTATGACGGACGCAATAAAGAACCCCTGACCCTGCCCGTGAAATTTCCCTTGCTGCTGGCCCAGGGAGTCGAGGGGATCGCAGTGGGACTTGCCTCCAAAATTTTACCGCATAATTTTATTGAGTTAATCGATGCTTCAATTGCATACCTGCAGGGCAAAACATTTGAATTGTTTCCTGATTTTCCTTCAGGGGGATCAATGGATGTATTCCGGTATAATGATGGTTTGCGGGGCGGGATGGTAAAAATCCGCGCCAAAATTTCCAAAATCGATAAAAAAACACTGGTCATTAATGAGTTGCCTTATGGACAGACCACCACAACACTGATTGATTCCATTCTTAAGGCCAATGACAAAGGAAAAATTAAAATCAGAAAAATAGATGACAACACATCGGAACAGGTGGAAATTGTTGTGCATCTGGTCCCGGGTATCGATCCGGATGTTACTATTGATGCATTGTACGCTTTTACTGATTGTGAAGTGGCAATGTCATCTAACGCTTGTGTGATCCGTGAGGATAAACCCTGCTTTCTTGGAGTCAGCGAGATCCTCAGAAACAGTGCCGATAACACAGTCAGGTTATTGACCAGGGAACTGCAGATCAGACTGGATGAACTGGAGGAAGACTGGCATACCGGTTCGCTTGAAAAGATATTCATTGTAAATGAGCTGTATGAGCCCATTAAGGTGTGCAAAACCGAGGAAGCCATTCTGAAAGCCATTGAACAGGGATTGCAGCCCTTTAAAAAACAATTGAGAAGAGAAATAACACAGGACGATCTGATCAGGCTTTCCAATATTCCTGTCAGACGCATTTCCAAATTCAGCTCATTCAAAATGGATGAGCATATCAGACAGATTGAATTTGAGATTGAAGAGACAAAAAACCATCTGGAGAACATAGTTCCTTATACCGTTAATTATTACAGACAAATCAAAAAGAAATTCGGTGCAGGACATGAACGCAAAACTGAGATCCGCAGCTTTGACACCATAGAAGCGACTGAGGTGGCTGCTGCTAACATGCGTTTATACATTAACCGCGCAGAAGGTTTTATCGGGACCGGACTGAAAAAGGATGAATATATATGTGATTGTTCTGATATTGACGATATTATTGTCATTAAGAAAAATGGCAGTTTTCTGATCACAAAAGTTTCAGACAAACAATTTGTCGGTAAGGATATCGAATATGCAGGTGTGTTCAGAAAGAATGATGAACGCACCATTTACAACATGATATATCGTGACGGCTCCTCAGGTGCATCTTATATGAAACGCTGCGCGATCAACGGATTGACACGTGATAAAGAATATTCCCTGACACAGGGGAAACCCGGTTCCAGGATATTGTACCTCAGTGTGAATCCCAATGGTGAGGCAGAAACCGTAAAAGTGACGCTCAAACCCCGTCCGCGACTTAAAAAGCTCACTTTTAACGTTCATTTCAGTGATTTGTCCATTAAAGGTAAGTCATCAATAGGGAATATCACAACCCGATATCCGGTGCATAAAATTGAACTGAAAGAAAAAGGCAGTTCCACACTGGGAGGAATGAAAATATGGTGGGATGAGACCGTTCACAGACTTAACGATGACGCCAAAGGAAAATACCTGGGTGAATTCAATAATTATGACAGGTTGCTGATCATCACCCTTTCGGGTGTGATCAGGCTTTCAGGATATGAATTGTCCACACATTTTGAAGAGGATCTGGTTCTGATTGAAAAATATGATCCCGGAAAGGTTTTCACTGTTGTATATTACGACGGAAAGCAAAAGTACTATTATATCAAGCGCTTTTCTTCAGAAAGCACCGATAAACAGGGGAGGTATTTCGATGAACATCCAAAATCCAGACTGATCATCCTCTGTGAGGAAGATTTCCCGAGGATTGAGGTCAGGTTTGCGGGCAAAAATAAGAAACGTGCATCTGAAATTATTGAAGCGGCCGACTTTATCAATGTAAAAAGCTATAAAGCCCGCGGCAAAAGGTTGTCAAATTATGAGATCGGGTCTGTGACAAAACTCAAATCATTGCGTTTCCGTGAGAATGTTAAAGCTGCGGGAGGAGATTCTGAATCTGAAGATATTGAACCTGCAACAAAAGATACCGGCAATGTTGTAACTGTGCAAGAAGGGTCTGAAGAAGATCAGGTTGTTGCGGAAGAAGCTGAAGATACTAATGTTGCAGTAAAGGATACCGGGGATGTTGAAACTGTGGCAGAAAGTCCTGAAAAACAAAAAGAACCGGACAAGAAAAGTTCAAAGGTTCGCGGTAAAAACGGGGAGCAGATGAGTTTGTTTTAATGGTGGGTGACACTGTTTTATCCTGATTTTCAATCAATTTGCAAATTATGATGCCATTCATTATCTTCACCGCATGTAAAATGGTATCCATCCGATGGAAATTAGATCAAAAAGATCCTCTTTGTCAGGTGACATCCTGATACCTGCGTCAAAATCCCATACGATCAGGGCCGTGGCATTTGCATCTGTGGCAGATGGTAAATCAGTGCTTAAAAATCCGCTTGTTTCAGATGATTCAGAATCTGCCCTGAATGCATCTATGGAAATGGGTGCAGAAATTAAAAGGGGAACGGACTGGATCATTAAAGGTATTGGAGGACCACCCGGAGCGCATTGTAAACATATCAACGTAGGGAATTCCGGCACTTCGCTGCGTATTTTTACAGCATTGTGTGCATTGGGTAAATACCCGGTTAGGTTTGACGGGGATCGATCAATACGAAAAAGACCCATGACACCGTTGCTATCGGCACTTGAAATGCTGGGCGTAAAAATTGTTGAGTCAAATGAAGGCAAATGTCCGTTTACCATTCAGGGTCCTGTTAGGGGCGGATCAACGATTGTAAATGGCATCAGCTCGCAGTTTCTTACATCGCTTCTGATTGCCTGTCCGCTTGCTCCGGAGGCCACAGAAATAAGAGTCGAGAATTTACATGAAAAGCCCTATGTGGAAATGACGATTGACTGGCTTAGAAGGATGGGAATACGGTTTGAACAGGATGGACTGGACTGGTTTAAAATTGATGGTAATCAACAATATAAGGCTTTTGAGCGTGTCATACCGGGTGATTTTTCCTCTGCTGCATTTTCACTCAGTGCAGCAGCAATCACCAATTCGGAGATCCTGATAAGAGGCCTTGATTTTTCGGACCACCAGGGAGATAAAGAAGTTTTCGGTTTTTTTGAGAAAATGGGACTGAATCTGAAGCATACAGGGGAAGGTATTCTGGTCAGATCAGACAGGCTGAAGGGCATCGACATTGATTTGAATAATACACCCGATGCTTTACCTGCAATGGCTGTGGCAGGGTGTGTGGCAGAAGGCATTACGCGCCTGCTTAATGTTCCGCAGGCACGGTTCAAGGAATGTGACCGTATTGCGGCATGCGCAAAAGAATTGCGTAAGATGGGTGCGACAGTCGAGGAGCTGGAGGACGGACTGATCATTCATCAAAGCAAATTAAAAGGTACACGGGTACACGGTTATGATGATCACCGCATGGTTATGGCACTTTCAGTCGCCGGGCTCACTGCAGACGGTGAAACGATTGTGGATACCGCCGGATCGATCGGGGTGACTTATCCGACATTTATTGAAGACATGCAAAACATAGGGGCGGATATGCAACTGACACAGTCAGGTGAAAAATGATCCTTTCCTGTGCAGTGAATATGATACAGCCTTTTTTAAAAGCATGTAAAGGCAGTACCTGAGCGAAAGGAATAATAATTTATAATTTTATTGATATGATTGGCTGCGATTACGGTAATCTATTTAAAACCACCGTTGCAGGTGGTTCATACCAGGAGGGTTTGTCTATTAACATTCAGGGTGTTCCTCCCGGTTACTTTTTTACGGAGGAAGAGATCTATATTGAGTTGATGCTGCGCAAACCGGGACAGGGGGAGCTTACTTCACCCAGACGGGAAGCTGATGTGCCTGTGATATACAGCGGGGTCAATGCGGCTGATACCATGCCGGGTTTCAAAAACGCCGGTTATACAAACGGCACACCGCTGGTCATCCTTATTCCGAATGTTGACAGGCATTTTGAACACATTGAACAATATCAGCTTACAAACAGGACGCCGCGACCAGGTCATGCTTCCTATGCATCATTTCAAAAATACGGTACATGGGATGATTCTATTGGGGCGGGATTTTTCAGCGGAAGATATACATCAACAATCGTTGCAGCCGGCTGTATTGCAAAACGGATCCTGAAAGACCACGGCATTGAAGTAGTGTCATTTATACGTGAGGCTGCCGGGATCAGGATGAAGAATATACCGGTTGAAGAGGTTAAAAAAAAGGCAAAAGCTTACCGTGAGGTACGCAAACATTATGATCCCATTTATCTGGATTTGTATGCGTCCGGAAGAATGAAACAGGAACTCCGGTTCTTTGAAAAAATGGCAATCCTGGCCGACCTGGAAAAACGTATACCAGAAATTAAAAAACCTCAGTATGACGAGGAAGCAGTAAGAAGGCAGTATGACATCAACCCGAAGCTTTTCTGTCCCGATCCCGATACGGCGGATGCCATGTATGCCGAGATCCTGCGCATCATGAATGAAGGGGATTCATCAGGAGGTGTTGTTGAGGTTGTTGTAACCGGTGTCCCTGCCGGTATGGGAGAACCTGTGTTTAATAAACTTGACGGTGAAATGGGCAGGTTGATGAGCATTGGCACGGTCAAAGCTGTTGAGATTGGCTGTGGGACGGAAGCTGCCCGTATGACGGGTTCAACCTGCAATGATGCCATGCGTATGAAGGATGGCAAGGTGGTGTTTATGTCGAATAATGCAGGCGGAATTACCGGGGGATTGACAACGGGACAGGATATTGTTGCAC
>JAFGRC010000096.1 GCA_016935355.1 Bacteroidales bacterium | reverse complement strand
TGAAATTGAAAAAACCGTGGGTGTCAGGCTTATCGGTGTGGATCCGGGGAAAGCTACCAACAGAACTGTAGTGACCTTTGTGGGTACTCCCGCTGAGGTTTGTGAAGCAGCGTTCAGGGCTGTCAGAAAAGCATCAGAGCTGATTGATATGCGCAAGCACCATGGGGAACATCCGCGCTTTGGCGCAACCGATGTTTGTCCCCTGGTACCTGTCGCCAACATCACCATGGATGAGGTGGTGGAATATGCCCGCAAGCTGGCGCAGCGCATCGGTGATGAGCTTCACATTCCGGTGTACTGTTACGAATTTGCTGCCCGCGAGGAGAAAAGAAAGAACCTCGCCAGCTGCCGTCAGGGTCAATATGAAGGATTGTCCGAACGCATCACCTCAAGCGACTGGAAACCCGATTACGGTCCCGTTACATGGGACGACCAGGTTGCCCGTGCCGGTGCCACTGCTGTGGGTGCAAGAAACTTCCTCATTGCCTATAACATCAATCTGAATACCACATCCAAAAGAAGGGCAAACTCCATAGCTTTTGACATACGCGAAAAAGGCAGGGTAAAAAGGGATGACAATCCGATTACCGGAAGGATCGTCAGGGATGCTGACGGAAAACCTGTATATGAACCGGGTCTGCTGAAACATGTAAAAGCTATAGGATGGTATATTGAAGAATACGGTATCGCACAGATCTCCATCAACCTTACCAACCTGGATGTCACACCCATGCATGTTGCTTTTGACACAGCATGCGAGCGTGCTGCAGCAAGAGGCTTACGTGTCACCGGTTCCGAACTGGTGGGTGTTGTACCCCTGAAAGCCATGCTGGAAGCAGGAAAATATTTCCTGTATAAGCAGAACCGGTCGACCGGCATTCCGGAGCGGGAGATCGTCAGGATTGCCGTTAAATCACTGGGACTGGATGACCTCGCTCCTTTTGATCCCGACAAAAAAATCATCGAATACATCCTTAGTGAAAAAGAAATGAACAAGCTTGTAAATATGTCGCTGGACCAGTTTGCGGCAGCAACGGCTTCCGAATCTCCCGCACCCGGTGGTGGCTCCGTTGCCGCATATCTCGGTGCACTTGCAGCATCACTTGGAACCATGGTTGCCAATATCTCCGCTCATAAATCCGGGTGGGACGATCGCTGGAATGATTTTTCGGGTTGGGCAGAAAAGGGAGAAATTCTCCGTAAGGAAATGCTGAAACTCGTGGATGAAGATACCGGGGCTTTCAACAGGGTGATTTCAGCATACAGACTGTCCAAACGTACTGAAGAAGAAGAAAAAGAAAGAAAGAAGGCCATTCAGGATGCTGTGGAGTACGCAATGGAAGTCCCGTTACAGGTCATGAAAACATCATATCATGCTTTTGAAATCATACGCGCGATGGCTGAAAGCGGCAACCCGGCATCGGTGTCAGATGCCGGAGTGGGCGCCATCTGTGCCTGCGCAGCTGTGAAAGCCGCATTTCTAAATGTAAAGATCAATGCCTCCGGATGTGAGAACCGGAAATATGTGAATGCCGCCCTTCAAGAAGGGAAAAAAACTGAAGTAAATGCCATCCAGCAGGAAGCGGAGATCTTAAAGATTGTGAACGAAAAGACCCGGTAAATCTGAATAGCAGCAGATCTCCCGCTGCGCTTGGGATTACACTTGTATAAAAACTGAATCCTGCCTCAACACGAGCATACCTGTAATCCTTTTTTCCACACATAAACGGGTGAAATGTTCCCTTGGTAGTAGAACAGTTCCTTAACGCTTTTACATGGATATGCGACCAGGTCGGCCTCAAATCCGGTACGGATGATCCCCCTGTCGCTCAGCTTTAGCGCTGCAGCTGCCCTGCATGTTATGGACGCGAGCGTTTCTGCAACAGTCATTTTTTCATAAATACCCAGGATGGAAGCCTGGAGCAGCAGGTTTCCCATTGGAGCGGAACCCGGGTTCCAGTCCGATGCCACCACCAGCGGGGCTCCGGCATTAAGCAGCTTGCGTGCAGGGGCAAAGCCGGTACCCAATCCCAGAGATGCTCCCGGCAGAACAACAGGGATCACGCTGCCGCCGGCAATCTGTGTGATATCTTCATCACCGGAAACTTCAAGGTGGTCGGCGCTGAGCACACCCAGTTCAGCAGCAAGCCGGGTTCCTCCCTTTGTAAACTGGTCGGCATGCATCAGTATGTCAAATCCCTGGTTCCGTGCTTCCGTCAGATAATACCTTGCTTCATCCACCGTAAAGGCGTTGATGTCGACATAAATGTCAACCCGCTTGCTTAAGTTCCTGGTCCTGACTTCCGGTAATAATTCTTCAACGATCATTTCAAGATACTGCAATGAACTGCCATTGAAGTCATGTGGTTTTATATGGGCCGCCAGACATGTGGGGATCAGGTCGGCTGTTGTCCGTTCATTTGCATCCCTTATGCTTTTCAGAATTTTTAATTCATGTATCACATCCAGTCCGTAACCGCTCTTCACCTCAATTGTGGTGATCCCCTGCCTCATCATCTGCTCAGCCCGCTGCACGGTATGTTCTGTCAGTTCCCCGGATGTTGCCTTCCTTGTGTTGAGGATCGTACTCCAGATCCCTCCTCCCGCTTCTGCGATTTCACGATAGGATTTGCCTGAAAGGCGTTCTGCATAATCTTCCGCCCTTGAACCGGCCCAACATATGTGTGTATGTGCATCAATGAGTCCGGGTACCACCACAACGTCACCCGCCACTTCTTCAACAGAAATGCCGGTGTTCCGCATTTCCGCATATCTGCCCAGCAACTCAATGCGACCATCTTTTAAAATGATGCCCGCTTCGGGAATGATTTCAAGATCATTGTCGCTTAGAGGTCCTCTTAATGGCATGTGGTCCATGGTGACCAGCTGGACAAAAGGTCCGATGAGTTTTCTGTCTCCCCGCATGTCAATAATTCAGATTAAAAAAGTCAATATTGTCCACTGCCTCCCTGTAACCGGCATCAGCATGCCTGTAGATCCCCAGTGCAGGATCATTGTACAACACACGTTTCAGACATGCTGCAGCCCGTTGTGTTCCGTCGGCCACAACCACCATACCGGCATGTTGCGAATATCCGATTCCCACTCCGCCACCATGATGAAACGAAACCCAGGTCGCGCCCCCGCATGTATTTGCCATCAGGTTAAGCAGCGGCCAGTCCGATATCGCATCACTGCCATCCGCCATGGCTTCGGTCTCCCGGTTTGGAGATGCCACCGATCCGCAGTCCAGGTGGTCGCGACCGATCACAATGGGTGCCCCGACCTTCCCAAGTTTCACGAGATCATTAAAGATGATGCCGGCTTTTTCACGTTCATCCATGCCAAGCCAGCAGATGCGTGCCGGAAGTCCCTGATACCTGACTTTCACCTCTGCGCTTTCCAGCCATTTCAGAAGGTTTTTGTTTTGTGGAAAGGCTTCCATAAGCGCCTGATCAGTGATCCTGATATCTTCGGGGTTGCCCGACAAAGCAACCCACCGGAAAGGACCCTTACCCTGACAAAAAAGCGGTCGGATGAATTCAGGTACAAATCCCCGGTATGAAAACGCATCTTTTTCACCTCCCTGCCGGGCAAATTCCCTCAGGTTGTTGCCGTAATCAAAAACCACACTGCCACGTTTTCTCATCTCAAGCATGATTCCTATCTGTCGTGCCATGCTTTTCAACGCCAGTGAACGGTATTCCGTCGGCGATGATTTTCTGAGGTCAGCAGCCTGTTGAAGTGTCAGTCCCTGCGGTATATAACCGTTCAGCGGATCATGTGCCGAAGTCTGGTCGGTAAGCACATCCGGTATGATGTTATCCTTCCTGAGCATGTCGAGTACATCAACGATATTACCCACCAGACCAACGGAGCGTGTCTCACGTTTCTCCCTGTAATGATTGATCAGCTTCATGGCTTCCTCATAGCTTTCTGTCATCCTGTCAATATATCCGGTCTGCAGCCTTTTCCTGATTCTTTCACGATCGACATCCACACCGAGAAAAGTATATCCTGCCATTGTGGCTGCCAGCGGCTGGGCTCCGCCCATTCCTCCCAGACCTCCTGAAACCAGGAGTTTTCCGTGTGTATTGCCGTTAAAATATTTTTCCCCGCATGCCGCGAATGTTTCATAAGTCCCCTGCAGGATCCCCTGCGTGCCGATGTAAATCCAGCTGCCCGCAGTCATTTGTCCGAACATGATCAGTCCCTTTTTCCGCAACCGGTTAAAATTTTCCCAGTCGGCCCAGGCGGGAACCAGGTTACTGTTAGCGATCAGCACACGTGGAGCCTGAGCATGGGACCTGATGATGCCGACGGGTTTACCCGACTGTATCAGCAGGCTCCGGGTTTCTTCAAGCGTGAGCAGCGTGCGTATGATGCGCCGGACCGATTCCGGATCCCGCGCTGCCTGTCCCGTTCCTCCGTATACAATCAGTTCGGCCGGATTTTCTGCCACTTCGCTGTCCAGATTGTTCAGCAGCATCCTCAACGGGGCCTCTGTCTGCCACGACCTTGCATTCAGCTCATTTCCCCTGGGGGACCGGTAACTGGGATGTTGCGCAAACTGTTTAATAAATTCCGAATAATCCATGTCGTTCATTCATAAAATCAATTCCCATCGATTCCGCATGATGGGCGGTTACTTTGGCCAACTCATGATTTCTGACAATATCAATACCCTCCTCGATAAAATCTCCGAGATACACATCCTCGTCAATATGGGGAATTTTCGACCGGATGTGCTTATGACTGGCCTCAATCAGGGGGCCCGACCGTAAAGGTCGCCTGAAATCAATTCCCTGTGCGGCACAGACCAGTTCGATGCCCAGTATTTTTTCCAGATTACCGGTTATCTGCATTGCTTTCCGGACGCTGTTGGCGCCCATGCTCACATGATCTTCCTGTCCCAGTGAGGTTGGTATGCTGTCGGCACTTGCCGGAAAACACAGTGTTTTGTTTTCGTTGACAAGTGCTGCAGTCGTATATTGCAGGATCATGAGTCCGGAATTCAATCCGGTTTCTTTCATCAGCAGTTTTGGAAGACCTTCAATGTTATCCATAAGGGACAGATAAATCCGCCTGTCGGCAATATTTCCCAGTTCCGCTGCTGCAATTGCAGCATAGTCAATTGCCATGGCCAGCGGCTGACCATGGAAATTACCCCCGCTCACAGCCTTGTCACTGCTGAAGATGACAGGATTGTCCGTGACTGAATTCAGTTCCGTGATCAGCAGTTCTTTCAGATGCAGGAAAGCATTTCTGGAAGCCCCGTGTACCTGGGGAATGCACCTGAGCGAATACGGATCCTGCACCCGGCTGCAGTTTTTATGTGATTCCACAATTTCCGAATCTCCGATCAGGTCACGCATGCGGGATGCCACATACACACATCCCTGAAATGGCCTCAACTCATGCAGTGAGGCATCGAAAGCCTTTACAGAACCCATCATGGCTTCCAGGTTCATGGCAGCTATAATATCGGCATGGTCCAGGCAATTCTGGAATCGTTTGATGAATTCAACTGAATGTGCTGTAATGAATTGTGTACCGTTGATGAGGGCGAGTCCTTCCTTTGGTCCAAGCTTTAACGGTTTTAAACCGGCACTGTCAAGGAATTCACTGGCCGGGACGATCTTTTTTCTGAAATGCAGATTACCCTGACCGATCAGTGGAAGGAACAGATGTGCCAGCGGAGCGAGATCACCTGAGGCACCTACCGAACCCTGTGCGGGAACACACGGAATCGCATTGTTCTGAATATGCCAGAGGATCCGGTCGATCGTTCCTTCACAAATTCCCGAATAGCCCATTGCAAGGGAATGCAGCTTAATAATAAGCATCAGGCGGCTTATCTGTTCCGGTATAATATCCCCGACTCCGACGGCATGACTGAGCAACAGGTTATACTGCAGCTTTTGAGTGTCTTTTTCCGAGATCACCTGTGTGCACAAGGGTCCAAAACCCGTGTTGATACCGTAAACGACCTGCTGCGAATTAATAATTTTTTCCACCTCGGCACGGTTTTTTTGTACCTGCCGGATGACTTCCTCGGTGAGTACGCCCGCCATTCTTCCTTCAGCAAGTTCAATGGCTGTTCCCGGTGTTAGCCGGTCAAGTCCGTATCGGAATGTCATCATATCATTTTGGTATTATCGGTTTGTTAAACAAGAACATATGGCTGGCACATCATTTTTTCCGGTCATGCATTTCCTTTAATAAAATATGCACACGAACCCCAAGTTACTATTAATTGCCGTCCAAAAAAATGATTTTTTCCCTGAAACAGCATGAATATATCTCCGGTTCTGCAAATTTGGCTGGATGAATCACCTCCCTGCGAAATATCATATTACTGCTGCCATAAAATGACTAACTTTCATCCAAATTGATTTTCTTTACAGGTTTAACAAATCATATGTCTGTCAAAAAAGTTATCATCATCGGTGCGGCCGGAAGGGATTTTCATAATTTCAACACATGTTTCAGGGATCATCAGGAATACCGTGTAGTGGCGTTCACTGCTGCTCAGATACCGGAAATCGCGGGACGGAAATATCCTGCTGAACTGGGCGGGGATCTGTATCCGGAAGGTATTCCCATATATGACGAAGCTGATCTTGAAAAGATCATCGCTGAGCTGAAAGTGGATGAATGTATATTCTCTTACAGCGATATCCCCTATGCCACGGTCATGCACATCGCAGCACGGGTTAATGCTGCAGGAGCCGACTTTAAACTGCTTGGCACTGCTGCTACCATGATTGAAAGCAATAAACCGGTGATTGCTATAGGTGCGGTAAGAACAGGCTGCGGTAAATCGCAGACTTCACGGCGCGTTATTGAGATCCTTATGAAAATGGGACTGAAGGTGGTTGCTGTCAGGCACCCCATGCCCTATGGAAATATCATCACACAGAAAGTACAGCGCTTTGCCACACTCGATGACCTGGTGAAACACAACTGCACCATTGAGGAAATGGAAGAATACGAGCCGCATATCATCCGGGGCAACGTAATCTATGCGGGTGTTGACTATCAGGCAATCCTGAATGCTGCAGAAAAAGATCCTTCAGGCTGTGATATCATCTTATGGGACGGAGGGAACAACGACTTTCCATTTTACAAACCCGACCTGACCATAACCGTGACCGATCCCCACCGGGCGGGACATGAACTGGCCTACTATCCGGGAGAGATTACACTGCGCATTGCCGACATTGTGGTGATCAACAAAATGGACACTTCAAATCCGGAAAATATTCAGATCGTCAGGGATAACATCAAAAAGGTCAATCCCGGAGCCACTATTGTGGATGCAGCTTCACCAATTACTGTTGACCAGCCGGAACTCATAAGAGGGAAAGCCTGCCTGGTCATCGAAGACGGTCCGACCCTCACGCACGGTGAGATGAAAATAGGTGCCGGAACCGTGGCTGCCATGAAATGGGGTGCAAGCCGCCTTGTGGACCCGCGGGAATATGCGGTTGGAAAGATAAAAGAGACTTTCCAGAACTATCCTGAAATAGGAACGCTGCTTCCCGCCATGGGGTACGGTAATCAGCAAATTGAAGACCTCGAGAAAACCATCAACAACACACGCTGCGATGTGGTTGTCATCGGCACACCCATCAACCTGAACCGGATTATTAAAATTAACAAACCTACGGTCAGGGTAACATATGAGCTCCAGGAAATCGGTCTGCCCAATCTGCAGGGTCTGCTGGAGGTATTTGTAGAAAAAGTCAAAAGGGGTAAGTAATACAATAAAAAATTATCCTGGAGTGAACGTGGGATTTTCCGGATCCCTCTCCCTGTACCGGAATCATTTCCGGAACTACAGCTGGATTTTCAGTCAGCTGGTTAACTGCATAATTTTACCATATAATGCTTTTAAATTATAACGTTTCGGTTTTTGGAACTGCGGGGAAAAATGAATTTATGGAATATGGTTTATCCTCTTTGACATTTTTATTCTAATTTGGCCAATTAAATTAACACAATCATCAATATGGAATATGCTGACCTGATAAGATCCCGCGAAAGCATCCGTAATTATGACCCCAAAAGACCCGTTGATAAAGAAATCCTTAAGAAGATACTGGAAGCTGGGCGCGTGGCTCCGTCAGCCAAAAACATCCAGCCCTGGAAATTCCTGGTCGTTTCATCACCTGAAATGCTGAAAAAAGTAGGCTTATGTTACCAGCGCGACTGGTTTCATGATGCACCGCATATCCTGGTTGTTCTCGGTAACAAAGACGAAGCATGGGTCAGGAGTTATGACGGATATAATTCCATTGAAACCGACCTTGCAATTGCCATGACCCACATCATTCTGGCAGCTGAAAATGAAGGATTGGGAACTTGTTGGATTGCAGCCTTCGATCCTGCAATCCTGCGGGAAGTGTTAAATCTGAATAAAGATCAGGTTGTTTTTGGCATCACTCCTCTGGGCTACCCAAAGTCCGGGTTCAAAAAAACAGGTGTTAAAGACAGAAAGCTCCTCAAAAAAATTGTAGAGTTTCTTTAACACCCTGACGGGGTGGCACCCCGTCTGAGTGTATTTCGGTAGCCAATACCTTAAGCAGGACTTTCTTGCCCGGATAATAACTTCCGTCCATGTCAAAATGCCAGTCCCATTTCATAAATTGTCCCGACTGTGGCACATCGATATGAATTGATTTTCGGATTTCCTCACCTCCGGAATGAAGATCGGTCAAAACTTCTTCATAATCGGTTATCAGACATGAAGGAACACGTTTTAACAGTCGGATGTGCTCGCTCTCGATCAACCGGTTCAGTTCCATGATCTCATTGTTATCATATGGAATATATTTGACCAGGTATTCACTGATCAGAGACCCGAGCTGACTGAGCAAACAGAGTGAAATCATAAAATCGGCATGAACATCCGGTTGAAAACCGGTTTGAAAGATCTTTCCGATCTCCGTCCTGATACCTGTCCTTCTGTATTTCTGTACAGCCTGATATGCAGCCAGTATCGATCCTCCGGTCACATCGGCGGTCACTGCTTTAATATTTCCATATCTGCGGATCTCATGAATGATCTGTGATGGATGCGCGATGTCATACAAATAAATGTTACCGGCCATCTGGCATATGACTCCGGGAGGTAGGTCAATCAGCCATCCGCTTCCCATAATAATAAGATTATCAATTTGTCTGCCTTCCAGAACACGTTTCACAAAATTGCGACTGTTCTGCAAATGCTCATCCCATGCTTCAGCCTGGCTTGCATACCGGTCGGCCAGGCCGCGACGGTCATCGAAATAGCCCATTTTCCTGAGCACCCGGTTTGTCAATATGTTTATCATGTTCATCCGGATGTTGTTATCTTAATTCATTAAGAGTCTGCTCCATAAGGCACCCCGAATCAGTCATCGATTCTTCATGTGAAAACCATTTATCTGTCTCAACCGGGACCTCATCCATTAACCGGATGAAAAATGTCTGTTTCCTGTTCAGCAGCCACCCACTTTTCGGCAGAACATCAGAAATACCTCTAATAATAACGGGTAAAATGGGAATATTGTTTTCTTTGGCAAGGATAAAAGCTCCCTCCTTATATTTTCCCATCCGGCCATCTTCTGTCCAGGTTCTTTCCGGGGAAAATAATAAAGAAGCCTTTTCATTCAATGCTTTCCTGCAGGCAGTGTCGTAATGATTAAGAAAATACATTAATAAACCGAAAAAAATTACAGATCTGCGGGCGGACCATATGGTATATGTGGTTTGAACCCTGTCTGAGCTATGAATGGATCTGTTAACAAAATTAAATTTTAAAAAAATATTGCCGGAATAATTACAATAATTTAGACTAATATTAAACCGATAATAACCTGAAAGCTTTTCCCCCGTATATAAAACCAGATGTATTTACTAAACGGGGGAAACCGGATTCATTATATTCATAAAAGTTGTGGAATCTAAAACTGAGCAGTTATGAAAAAAGGCGTTTTGATCTTCGTATTATTGTATGCGCTGTTGCATTCATCCGCACAAACCACCCCAAACATTCAGGTTGCTGTTGATACAATAGTCAAATTAAACAGTTCCGTTATTACGGGTAATATTACGACCATCACACCTTTATACATCAGCTTTGTCCTTCAGGGAACTCCGGAAGAATATACCATTGAAAGAAAAGAGGTGCACAAGGTTATCTATAAGACCGGGCGCATCGAAATTTTCAATAATGCTGCATTTGAGATACTCGATGATAGTATGTGGGAAGCCGTATGGCTGACCGATAAAAAGAAGGATGTGGGAGATCTTTATGTGCTGGGTGAAATCGAGTCTACATCACCATCAAGTGCCCGAAGTGCAGCTGCTGCAAAAAAAGGAGCAATTATAAAGCTTCAGAAGAAAGCTGCAAATATGAACGGTACAGTGATCCTGGTAACCAAAAAACAAAACACAGGCGGATTTGGTGAATATCCCGGTTACTATATAAAGGGAATCGCATACGGACCTGAACCGCCCGAAACTATTTCAGATTCCGGCACGACAGGTGTTTCTCTTAACGATGCCGGCATGTGACAGATTACCGGTCTTTTCAGGTGGTGATCCGTTCCATCAGAAAAAGCCAAAAACCAGATCGTCCCAGTTCCTTTCCGGTATCATATCCCGGAATCCCTGGTCTTCCAGTATGGTTTCAACAGTTATATGCGCATGGCGCACATTTTGAAATGCATGGTTTAAATGTGCCCTCCTTATTACAGATAAGTTTCCCGATTCAAGTCGGAATTCCTGAATGATGCCCCTGTGCGTCTTCAATTGTATAAAGGCCTTAAACGGCCCGAGCCCGATTCCATTTCTGAACGCATAATCGGGTGACCAGCCATAAATCCAGTCCCATAACATGTATTTTGAACGGACCAGGTCCTGAATTGCCTTGTCTTCATCCTCCTGAATTACATAAGGTTCACCGGAAAAGAAATCCATTAAAAAGCCATTCAGATCACGAACAAAGGTTTCAAGGGTCATTTCGTCAGGAAGAAATTCACTCAGGTTTGATACGCTTCTGCGATTTGACTGTACGGCCTTATCATTGTATATACCTCCGCTTCTTGTGATTGCCTTATTCAGTGCAGTCAGGTCAGTACTGAACAACAACGTTCCATGATGCAATACCCTGTTTTTAAATACGTGTTCAGCATTTCCCGAAATTTTTCTTCCACCTGCAAGAATTTCATTTTTTGTCCCGGCACGTACATCTATACCATATGTTCTCAGAAACTCCATTACCGGCTTAATATGTTTCTGAAAATCAACTAATTTACCTGCTTCGCCTTTCCTGATAAACGAGAAGTTAAGGTTGCCTGTGTCATGAAAGACCGCACCCCCGCCGGTCAAACGCCTCGCAATTTTAATATTATTCTGCAATGCATACCGGTAGCTGATTTCAGCATATGCATTCTGATGTTTTCCAACGATCACGGCAGGCCGGCTCTGCCAGAGCATGCATATTTCCTGTCCGGAATTTTTTAACAGGTACTCTTCTGCTGCGAGGTTGTAAAAGGGATCCGTTATATTGCTCATGATGCACAACATGTGATAAAAGTAATATGCCGGCAGAACTTATGCAATAATTCCCGGTAAATACTGTAAATTCCGTCAATTGATAATTTTTTATTAATTTGATGCGCAAATTACAGGTGATTCTGACACTAACTTTGACAAAATGATCCGGATGAACGGAGAACAAGACCGGTGTCATGATTGTTCCTATTATTAATTCAAAATAATTCAACATGGAAAAGGTAACAGAACGGTTTATCAATTACGCAAGGATCAATACGCAGTCTGACGAGGCATCCAAAACCTGTCCCACCACAAAGGGACAACTTGAACTGGCCGACAGGGTCATGGAAGAGATGCGGGGTATCGGGCTGGATGACATAGCCGTGGATAAAAACGGTTACGTGACAGCAACGCTACCCGGAAATGTAACATCAGAGGTGCCTGTCATCGGATTTATTGCACATTTTGATACTTCCCCGGAGTTTACGGGTCAAGGAGTGAATCCACAAATTGTTGAATTTGAAGGTAAGGACATCATCCTGAACGCAAGGGACAATATCGTTTTATCCCCGGAACAGTTTCCGTTGTTGAAGAACTATACCGGACAGCCGATCATCACGACAGACGGTACTACTTTACTGGGGGCCGATGACAAGGCCGGCATTGCAGAGATCATCACAGCAATGGAATTTCTGAAAAAGCATCCTGAGATCCGTCACGGTAAAATCCGCATTGGTTTTACTCCGGATGAAGAGATCGGTCGTGGAGCGGATCATTTTGACGTGCATGCATTCGGTGCGGATTTCGCATATACGGTCGATGGCAGCGGGATCGGTGAGCTGGAATATGAAAATTTCAATGCAGCAAAGGCAAAGATCACGGTCAACGGTTTAAATGTGCATCCCGGATACGCTAAAGATAAGATGAAGAATTCCATGCTGATCGCCATGGAACTCAACAATATGCTTCCGGCTTCTGAAATACCTCAGCATACCGAAAATTATGAAGGCTTTTTCCATCTTTTAGGCATCACCGGGAATGTTGAGCGTACCACGACTGATTACATCCTTCGCGATCATGACCGTCAGCGCTTTGAAGCGAGAAAGAATTTGTTGTCAAAAACCATTGACCATCTGAACCTTAAATATGGTAAGCATACAGTTGAACTTGAAATGACGGACCAGTATTACAATATGAAAGAAAAAGTATTACCGGTTTTTCATATTGTTGAACTGGCTTTAAAGGCCATTCAGGCTGCAGGGGTCACGCCTAAAACCATTCCCATCAGGGGAGGAACCGATGGTTCAAGGCTTTCTTATATGGGACTGCCCTGTCCCAATCTTTTTGGCGGAGGACACAACTTTCACAGCCGGTACGAATTCATTCCAGTCAGATCAATGGGAAAAGCGGTGGAAGTCATTGTCAATATTGCCCGGATAAATGCCTCGGATCAAAAATCCGGAGCTCAAGGTTAAATTGCTGCAGGCCCGATAGATCTGAAATAAAGCATTTGATATTGTCTGTCGCGGTTTAACAAAGCAAGCCTCATCATAACCTGTTTCCGGAGTAGGACAGTTTTAAGCGTGAACCTATTTCAGTTTCTTTTCCAGTTCGTCAACCGTTACTATTGAAACGACGGACTTCCCTGAAGGAGAATAATTCGGATTCTCACATGCAAAAAGTCCGTCGACAAGTTCACGCATGGCCAGCTGCGTAAGCTTTTCCCCGTAATCGATCGCATTTGCCATTGCAAGAGAAGATGCCAGTTTCTCATGTGCATTGATCTTTATATCTGAACCGGTGCTTTTAAAGATCTCCAGAAACCTTTCAATGAGTTCCCTTGCGGAAAGGTTGTTTTTAATAACCGGACAACCGTTGATCACAAATGTATTGCTCCCGAAATCACGCAGATCAAATCCAATGGTCTGCAAATCTTCAGCTATTTCCTGCATAACCATATAATTGGCCGGGTCCAGTTCTATGGTCTCGGGAAACAGGGTGCGTTGTGCGACCCTAGTATTCAATGCAAGTGATTTCACATACGATTCAAAAAGGATCCGCTCGTGTGCACGTTTCTGATCGATGATCATCAGTCCCGATTTGACGGAAGTCAGGATATACTTGTTCTTAAGCTGAATGAAGATCGCATCATGAACGCCGGTAGCCAGATCCAGTGCATGCTGACCGCTTTCATCCGTTTGGTCATCGCTTTTACCGGTATAAAATCCATCACGGTCGTAAAGCTTTTCCCAGTTCTTAAGGTTCATACCGGAAATCCCGGTGTGCGCAAAGAACTTACCATATTTTTGTTCTTCCTCAAACGGATTATAATCCGGATTGTGAGATATGGGCGGAGTTTCTGCTGATCTGTCCTTTTGATAAACGGGGATCTCAAATGCCTCTTCCCGGTCAAAATCAATTGAGGGTATCATGTTGAATTTTCCGAGCACTTCCCGGACCGCTGCATTGATGATCTGGAAAACCGCCGTTTCATTTTCAAATTTCACCTCGGTCTTTGTCGGGTGGATATTCACATCAATGGTATCCGGTTCGGCCTCGAGGAATATAAAATAGGATGGTATGGTTTCAGGAGGGAGAATCTTTTCATAAGCCGTCAACACCGCTTTATGAAAATATTGATGCCTCATATAACGGTTATTGATAAAAAAGAACTGTTCGCCGGCAGTCTTTCTGGCACGTTCTGGTTTTCCGATAAATCCCCTGATCCTTACCAGGTTTGTGTCCGTTTCAACAGGAGTCAGATTCTGATTTATTCCTTTCCCAAAGATGTGAACAATCCTCTGTTTGCAACTGCTTACAGGAAGATTGTATATTTCGGCATCGTTGTGGTTCAGCAGAAAGGCACGGTCCGGACGAGCAAGTGCAATGCGCTGAAATTCATAAAGAATATGCCTGAATTCCACATTGTTTGTTTTCAGGAACTTCCTCCTTGCAGGGACGTTGTAAAAAAGGTTTTTTACTGTGAAGATGCTGCCCTGGGGACAGGCAACAGGTTCATTCGATTCAACAACAGATCCGTTAATGGTCAGTTCACTGCCAATTTCTTCTTCCGGTTTTCTGGTTCTTAAAACAACGTGGGAAATGGAAGCGATCGATGCCAATGCTTCTCCCCGGAAACCAAGGGTTCTGACCGCCATCAGATCATGTGCGGTATTGATCTTTGATGTGGCATGACGTTCAAAACACATCCGGGCATCCGTTTTTGACATACCACATCCGTTATCAATTACCTGGATTAATGTTTTTCCTCCGTCCCTGATCAGAACCTTTATTTCTGTACTGTTTGCATCTATTGAGTTTTCAACCAATTCCTTGACTACAGAAGCCGGCCGCTGGACAACCTCCCCGGCAGCGATCTGGTTGGAAACAGATTCAGAAAGCAGTTGAATGACATCAGACATAATTCCCTGTATTATCTTACGAACATTATATATGTCAGCAATCCCAGCAGAATGATTATGATAAACAACCTGATGTTGCTTTTTGTATGAACATTCCTGCGTGTGGTCCTGTGGTAATTTCTGAAGGATCCTTTCTGTATGGAAGGCGTGTAATTGAAAACATCAAGCTCCTGCGGATCAATGTGGTATTTTTTCAACTGCTCTTCCCGGTATTCTTTCCTCCGGTCATAAAAAACAGGTTTATAACTGAATTGCCTGGGCTTTTTTTGTCTGAATATACTGGTCATGCCATAAAAGACTTATCCTGCAGCACAAAGGTAAAGATATTCCACGATTAATTCTTTTGAAAACATTTAAAGTCAGGACAACATTTTGCAGATTCATCAGGTTTAATATAATTTAACACCATGCCTTTGATTTTTTGATGCCGTTGGCATGCTATTTGTCATTTTAAATATAGTGGATTTTAATGAATAATACCATGAAAAAGCTTTGGGTCATATTGATATCTGTCATCATTGCAATACAGGCATATCCTCAGGTAGAGCAGAGTGTAGACCGCAAGACGGCAAGAAAACTGGAAAGGGAACAACGCAAACTGCTGGAAGAAGTCAACACTGAAGCTACAGCACGGCTTGTTGATTCACTGGTTCATAACCGCAATTTTATCATCAAAGCCAATTATCTTGCTAATCAGTCGGGTATAAGGATTGTCGTGGATGAAAAGATCAATTTCATTATTGTGGATTCTGCGAACATAACCATTCAATATGGATCAATAAATTCGATGCTCGGATATAACGGTCTGGGAGGTATTACCACCCAAGGGACCATTACCCGGTTCGAAGTCTCCAAAACCGGCAGAAACAAAGATTCATACTCTATTCAGATCCATGCCATGACATCCATTGGAAGTTATGATGTGTTTGTTTATATATCGCCGAATGGTTATGCGACTGCAACCATTGGAGGCAACACGCGGGGTAAGCTTATTTATTACGGGGATGTTTCCCCTGTGGAAGGTTCACGGTTCTACAGGGGATCGACAATATAAAAAACGTCAGCTTCGCGGATCTGCAGGGGATTCACAATATAAAAAGGATCTTTAACAGCGGTAATGTATTGAATATATGCGCCCTGCCGATTAACTGACGGTTATATTTTCAGCAGGTACTGCAGAATAACCGACCTCATTTCTTCCGCCTTAAGGGGCCGCAATGAATAAGTACGGTTAAGCAAATTGTTGACAATTATAGAAAACCGGTGCTTTTCAGCAAATTCGTATCCGAAACGAAGGTCAATGACATGGTTGCCGTTATTGTGCTCATTGAAATAATCGATGTATCGTATCGGTTGCAGTGTGCCTCCTGTAGCTTCCGTAGCCTTTTCAAAGTCAATAATTGCCTTATCCAGGTTCTCGATCTTGCTGAAGTATTTAATGCTGGCTCCTACCCACAGATGGGTCCATGAAAACTCCACATCGGCTTTCAGTGTATGTAAAAACCGGTACTTCAGTATCCTGCTTTCAGGATTAATGCTTGTCGACCGGTAACTAAAATCGGTCTGACCTCCCGGACCCGGATTGTAATCTCTGGCAAACACATAATCAGGCTCAAGGGTCCTCGGTAAAATGTAACTGTAACCCAATACAACATTCAATCCATAATCCCGGGCAAATCTGGATGCTCCGCTGACCGACAGGTCAATACCGCTGATCCTTGAATGTCCGGTATTTAAAAATCTGAAGCCGGCCAGCGCAAATGTATATGTCGAATCCCAGAATCCGAACAAGTATTCGATGGTATTGGTGTAATCCTGAACAAATCCGGCCAGATCCAAATATCCCTCAAAATTCCTGTGGCGAAATCCCTGTTTGATGCCAATTTCTGCATTCCAGCTGTTTTCCGGTTTCAGGGACGGATTGTTAAAGACCGCAAAACTACCGGCAGTGGTTTTGATATATCGTTCGGTGATTGTCGGAAACCGGAATCCCTGTCCATATGAAACACGAAGGTAGGTTCCCGGTGTCAGCCTGAAATTGGCCCCGAACCGCAAAATAGGTTTGATGACGGTTATCGAGTCATTCAGCCGGAAATATTCGCCCCTTCCCCCAAGAGAAGTGTTGATGACATCCATGATCGTATTTTCCACCTGGGTATAGACAGAAACATTAAGCTGTTTGTTGACATCCGATCCTGATGAAGCATACATGTCTGCAAATACACGTGTATGTTCCACTGTAATGCCCCCTATCAGCTGAAATCCCTGCCAGAATTCATATATTCTCCGGAACTGATAATCGCCGAACAGCGATGTGCTGTTTACAGACTGATTGTTCGTCATTTCAGAATTGTTGTAGAGAATACGGGTCTTTAAGCTGTGCCTCATGCCTTCGCCAATATAAAGGTTGATGTAAGGATCGATATAAAACATGAACTGATCCTGCAGGTATATTGCTCCCGGATAGGTTCTGTAAAATCCCGCACTGTCATCAAGCCAGGCTAGTGCCATGTTGCTGGAGAAATACATGAAATTGCCGTTCAGTCCATAATTCAGTCCCTTTATCGTTCGGGAATTTTTCCGCAAACCGAAATTCAGCCTGAACTTTTCACTCCGCATCTGCTTATCGCTGAAGTCGGATATGGTATCCACCACATAAGGTCCTGGTTTCGGCGCCCCCAGATAACCATGGTCGAGGTCGATGTTGGCACCGATCGTTACGTCCAGAAGCTTTATTTTCCGTTGATGCAAAAAGCTTACTCCTGTGATATACGGGTAGTCATTCCACCACTTTTGTGATTTGTCCTTTGGTGAAGAATAGAATCCTGTATAGGCATTGACTCTGGTCAGCGGTTTCTCCTTTGGCGTGGTTGTCATGATATGGATCGCACCGCTTAAGGCTGAAGTCCCTGAAAGAACTGAGGAAGCTCCTTTGATCACTTCAATATGTTCTATATTTTCTACCGGTATCATATCCCAGTAAGGCCTTCCGGCTTCGCCCGACAACATGGGCATATCATCCACCAGAACGGCAACCTTGCTGCCCACTCCAAATGTAAATCCGCTGCCTCCCCTGATTTGGGGCTCATTGTCAAGAATGTTCAACCCGGGTGTATAATCCAGCGCTGTTTCGATATTACGCGTATTTTTATTTTCAATAATGCGTGGTTTGATCACTTCCAGCGACACGGTAATGTCTTCTATCCGCTTATCAAATTTACCCACGCGGATCTCAACTTCCTGTAGTTCACTAACGACCGGACGGAGGATCACCGTACGTTCAATGATCTCTCCGGTATGAATATCGAATGAAAAACTGTCCGTTTCCATGCCGATAAATGAGATGATCAGCGTATAGGATCCCGGATCGAGCGTAAGGGTAAAACGACCGTCCCGGTCGGATACGGTGCCGCTCGAAAAATCCGTCTTCAGCCGGATATAAGCACCTATAAGGCTTTCATTCGTGCTTTCGTCAAGTATCAGACCGCTGATGGACCCTTTTTGCTGCTTTCCGTAAATCAAATGAATCGAGCAAATCAGGTACATCAGGACAAGTAGAATTGATTTCTTCAGAAATGTCCTCATGGATATCATTCCATTATTACCTTTTGAATGAACCTGCCATTATTGTTTTCAAGGGATATCATATATATGCCGTGGTCCGGAATTGCTGATGGCAGTTTTATGATTTCGGAGTCAATACGGGTTGTCCATATGGTCCTTCCGGTCATATCCATGATCCTCATGATATCGAAGTCCGTTACGGAAGCACCGTTAAGCTGTAAATTCCTGAAACGGTCTATGTATATCGCCAATGGCCCGGTCCGTATTTCGGAAAAACCCACCGGGACTTTGTAAATCATTTCGAGATCGTCAATAAACAGGATACTGTTTTCCTTTGCATAAAAACCATTTCCTGAACTTATAACGGCAAGGGCATATTCAGGATAATCATCACTGTAATATTCAAAAGGAACCGAAAAACGTGTCCATTCATCGACCGTATCCGGTTCGCTTCTGAAAAAGGCTATGGCGATCCAGTTTTCAGGGATACCGCTATCGGGGATCCTGGCTCCGTCCCGGTGCAGCAACACCTTGATCTGGACACTGTCATCATCCACAGGAAAATACTTGTACCATCCTGCAAGACTGTCAGGTCTCGTGGTAAACGTTGAATGCCACCGGTCATCCGACACATCCGTATAGACATATTGATTGTCGATTTTAATATCGCTGTTAACTCTTCCGCAGGTAATGGTTCCTGTCGCAATGATGCCCAGGGCTTCAATGTTCTTCAGCATTACGGAGTAATTACCGCTGTGTGCATCCGTACTCTGAAACCATACCACCGGAGCAAAGGTGTTAAGATCTGAGTAAGGGGAAGTTTTGATAGAGCTCCAGTTTACCGGTTCCGGCTGGGGAAGCCCGACATTCTCCCATTCTTCAAAGCCGGGATTTTCAAGCTGCGACTGGGCACATACCAGCACTCCATAAATGAAAATGAAAAATGCAGTTATAATTCTTATCATGTATCAGGAAGGTTATAAAAATTTTAATTTCCGTGACCGGTATTTTTTTTTGTACAGGTATTATCCAT
>JAFGRC010000095.1 GCA_016935355.1 Bacteroidales bacterium | reverse complement strand
CCCCCCCTGTAATCCCCCTAGATGTCGATCATGATCTGGTTTTTCAGCAGGTCATCAAGGCTCTCCCGTTCCCTTATGAGATAATCTCTCCCTTCGTGTATCAGGACCTCGGGCGGACGCAGGCGTGAATTATAATTGGAAGCCATGGTAAAGCAATAGGCTCCTGCATTCAGGAATGCAAGATAATCCCCTTCCCTGATGTCGCTGATGGCCCGGTCCCACCCGAATGTGTCGGTTTCGCAAATATAACCGACGACCGTATAGATCCTCATCCTGCCTTTGGGATTGGAAATATTGATGATCTGGTGATGCGCATCATAGAACATGGGGCGGATCAGATGGTTCAGTCCGGTGTTCAATCCCGCAAACACGGTTGAAAGGGTTTGCTTGATCACATTCACACGGGCAAAAAAATAACCTGCCTCACTTACCAGGAATTTACCCGGTTCAAATACAAGTGCAAGTTCTTTTCCGTATTCCCTGCAAAATTTCCTGAACCGTTTTGTAAGATCTTTGCCCAGTGCTTCAATATCCGTGAAATAATCCTCCGGTTTGTAAGGAACTTTAAATCCGCTTCCAAAATCGATGTATTCCAGGTCAGGAAAGTTCCTTGCTACATCAAACATGATCTCTGCGCCCCTGAGGAAAACCTCCACATCGAGGATGTCAGAACCCGTATGCATGTGAAGTCCCTCGACCCTTATCCCCGTTGTTTCCACGATCCTGTGAACATGCGGCATCTGGTATATGGATATCCCGAATTTCGAATCAATGTGACCTGTGGAAATTTTATCATGACCGCCAGCCATGATGTGCGGATTGATGCGGATGCCAATGGGAACCTTATTTCCGTTCAGATGTCCGAATTGTTCAAGGATCGATATGTTGTCAATGTTGATCTTGACTCCCAGACCGGCACCTTCCATGATCTCATCGATCGAAACGCAATTGGGTGTAAAAATGATGTTTTTCGGATCAAATCCGGCTTTCAGCCCCAGCTGCACTTCCTGAATGGAAACTGCATCAAGTCCGGCACCTGTATTCCTGAAAAACTTCAGCACGTTGATGTTGGTTAAAGCCTTGCACGCAAAATGGATCCTTAAATGAACATCCTTGAATGCCTGCAGCATCTTGTCATATTGCTGCTTCATCCGTGATGTTTCGTACACATAAACGGGTGTGCCATATTTTTCAATAAGTTCAACAGTATCTATGCCATCAATATGATAGCGGTTGTGTATAAGTTCCATTTAATTATTCATGAATGATTGGGTAAATTATTTTTTTCTCGGTAGCTTCTTTGCACTCTGCTGTTGTTTGGCCATTTCTTCAAGACGTTGCTGGAATTTTGACTTTTTCACCGGTTTGGCTTTTTTGGCCTCCATCTTGCTCAGTATTTCCTTTTCATCAACAAACTGCTTAAACAGGTAATTCTGTCCGATCGTGATGGCATTTGCCAGGAAATAATAATAAGTAAGACCTGCGGAGAAATTGTTCAGTATGAACATGAACATCACCGGCATGATATACATCATGGTCTTCATTCCGGGCATCTGCTGGGAAGAAGCCGAAGTATCATTCATCTTCATGCTCAGTATGGTGGAGACGGTCATGAGCAGTGTAAACAGACTGATATGATTACCGTAAATGTTGCTCAATATGGGAATCTGGGCTTCCCAGGACAGTATCGAGTCATATGTCGAAAGGTCTTTCGCCCACAGAAATGCTTCCTGCCGCAGTTCTATGGAAGTCGGGAAAAACCTGAACATGGCAAACAAAATGGGCATTTGAAGCATCATGGGCAGGCATCCTCCCATGGGACTAACCCCGGCTTTTTTATACAATGCCATCGTTGCCTGCTGGCGTTCCATCTCCTTACCTTTGGGATATTTTTTGGTAAGCTCATCGATCTGCGGCTTCAGTACCCTCATCCTGGCCTGAGACAGATAAGAACGATAGGTCAGCGGCAGCAACGCGATTTTGATGATAATGGTCAGCAGTAAAATGATGATGCCGTAGTTGCCGATAAACCGGCTCAGCCAGTCGAATATGGGTATGATCACATACTGGTTGATCCAGCGGATGATGTTTCTGCCGACCGATACCAGATCTTCCAGCTGATAATCTTCATATTGCCTTAACAACTTGAATTTGTTCGGACCAAAAAACATTTTCATGTTGATGGTTTCCACAGGTGCCCGGTCATAAGTCAATCCCAGTTCCGCTCTGAATTTTTTCAGGTGTGCATCATCTTCAGGGAGCATGGTTGATCTGATAAGGGCGTTTGAGAAATTCTCCTCAGCAATCAGAATGGATGAGAAAAACTGATTTTTAAAGGCTACCCACTCAACCTGCGTGGCAATGCTTTCCTGTTGCTCGCCTTTGTTTGACCTCGGATTGAGGAAATCCACATCCTCCTGAAAATGCCTGTAATATATTGTGGTATACAGATTCTCATTTTTCTTCAGCTGTTCCTGCTGTATTGCATTGATTTCCCAATCGATATCCAGCATTGTGGCCGATGCATCAATGACATCCTGCATGCCAACGAGCACGATCCTGAAATCCACCATGTAATCTTCCGGTCCGAGAATGTACCGATATTCGATGTATCTGTTGTCATCAACCATCAGTCGCATGATAAGACTGTCGGCACTCCCGGTCACGACTTTTTCAGCGTCTTTGTCCATCGACTGAAAAAACAGATTGTTGGTGGCAATGGCCCTGTTCTGATGGTAAAAATTCAAACCAAACCGGTTGGTATCTCCCGTAAACAAAACGACCGGCTCCTGGCTAAATGTCCTGTACTCTTTCAGCTCTGCTGAATAAGGTCTGCCTCCAAGGGCAGATATATTCAGTTTAATTAAATCATTTTCAATGGTATAAAATGTATTTTCACCCTTGGCGGCTGCGGCAAAAGCACCGTATTCACCGGTCAGCCTGGCGGAATCCATTGATGCCGGAACTCCGGAGACTCCCTCCTCTGTTATGATCCCGGTGTCACCGGTCAGCGGGACCGCCTCTGAAGTCTGCAGTTCACGTGCCCGGTTGAGTGAGTCGATCATCCGCTGCCGGACTGCCTGCTCTTCTTTTGAGGGCGACTGTATGATCCCCCAGACTATGAGGACTGCAGCTATGAGTAATATTCCGAGAATTGAGTTTCTATCCATGTGCAATTCATTAACTTAAAATAAAACAATACTTTTTCACGATCCCTCAGGAAATGGTTGATTTGATAAAACCGACAAAAAGCGGGTGTGGTTTCAACACGGTACTGTTGTATTCGGGATGGAACTGAACACCAATAAACCACTTGTGCGACGTGATTTCCATAATCTCGACCAGCGATGTATGGGGATTTATGCCGGCAGGGATCATTCCGGCGTTTCTGAACGCATCCAGGTATTTGTTGTTGAATTCATAACGGTGACGATGCCGTTCACTGATTTCATCAGCACCATATGCTGAATGGACTTTGGTTCCTCTGGTAAGAATGCACGGATATGCACCCAGTCTCATGGTACCGCCTTTCTCCGTCACTCCTTTTTGTTCCTCCATCAGGTCTATTACGGGATCGGGTGTCTTCATGGACATTTCCGTTGAATTTGCCTTTTCCAGCTTCAACACGTTTCGTGCAAATTCGATCACTGCACACTGGAGCCCCAGACAGATGCCAAAAAACGGTATGTTATTCTCGCGTGCATACCTGACTGCCAGAATCTTACCTTCAATACCCCGGTCCCCGAAACCGGGAGCGACCAGTATGCCATGGTGATCCTTCAGCACATCCAGATAATTGTTTTCATCGATATCTTCAGAATGAATACAATTCACTTCAACCGCACAAAAGTTGGCAGCTCCGGCATGCTTAAAGGACTCGTTGATCGATATGTATGCATCCGGCAACTCCACATATTTACCGACCAGAGCGATCCGGACCGAATGTGTCGGGTTCTGCAGGTTTTTCAGGAATTTTTTCCAGGGCTTCAGTCCGGGTGTCCCGGTAACATCAATTCCCATCTTCTTCAGCACGATCACATCCAGTTTTTCGATTTGCATCAGAATGGGTACCTCGTATATGGTGCTTACATCGATCGACTGAATGACTGATTCGACGTCAACATTGCAAAACAGGGCAACCTTCTTCCTGATCTCATCACCAAGTTCGTGTTCGGTCCTCAATACCAGAACATTGGGTTGCACTCCGTTTTCCAGCAACATTTTCACGGAGTGCTGTGTCGGTTTTGTTTTGAGCTCACCGGAAGCCTGAAGGTACGGAACCAGGGTCAGGTGTATGTTGAGCACATTCCGGTCCCCCAATTCCCATTTCAGCTGCCTGACCGCTTCAATGTATGGGAGTGATTCAATATCGCCCACCGTACCGCCGATTTCTGTAATGACAAAATCAAACTTGTTGCGGCTACCGAGAAGTTTGATGCGACGCTTGATTTCATCAGTAATGTGGGGTATGACCTGGACCGTCTTCCCCAGATAATCACCCCTTCTTTCCTTGTTGATGACTGACTGGTATATGCGGCCTGTTGTAACATTATTTGCCTGGGATGTAGGAATGCTGAGAAAACGTTCATAATGGCCCAGGTCAAGGTCGGTTTCCGCACCGTCTTCCGTTACGTAGCATTCTCCGTGCTCATATGGATTGAGGGTGCCCGGATCAACATTAATATAGGGGTCAAGCTTTTGTATGGTGACCAGGTATCCCCTTGCCTGCAGCAATTTGGCAAGTGAAGCCGAAATGATGCCTTTTCCCAGTGATGATGTCACGCCTCCCGTGACAAATATATATTTCGTCGGTAACAACTTATTTATTGGTTTATCTTGTACCAGCCTGTAAAAAATGAAATGTCTGTAAAAATTCTAATCCTCCAGATCATCAATCATGTTGATCTTCTTATTGAGCAGGTCGATATTTTTTTTGGTGTTTTCAATCTTGTTTTCCACTTCTTTTATCATGGACTCTGCATTTCTGGAACGGGTAAAAAAACCGATGTTGTTTTCCCATAAAACAATATCATTTTCCATTTGCTTCAGTCTGGCAACATACTTTTCACGTTCCATACGAAT
The DNA here is from genome assembly GCA_016935355.1 of Bacteroidales bacterium. GTDB lineage: Bacteria > Bacteroidota > Bacteroidia > Bacteroidales > UBA10428 > UBA5072. Next base: position 6,531 of record JAFGRC010000095.1, on the reverse strand, counting down.
GCGGTGCATACCGTTTGGCTTATCAAGATAGTTGTCGATTTTTGTCCTGAATTTCAAGATACTTTTACGGCCATCATCAATCTTTAACTGGTCAAATTTCTGATTGATCGCATGCCGGTATTTTTCGTGTATTTCGTCTTTCTCCCTGAGGGGGACAAATCCGATCTCAGCCCAGCGCCGTTGAAACTCCTTCAGTTTCTTTAAACAGTATTCTGCATTATCCGATTGTTTAAATTCTTCGATCTCGCGGATGAGTTCCTGTTTCCTGATCAGGTTGTTTTCAAAAGAATTGTCTACTTCCGAGTAATGCAATGCTTTTCTCTCAAAGAACTTATCACAGGCTGCCCTGAAGCGTTTCCATATTTTATCGGAATGCTTGTGCGGAACCGGACCGATTTCCTTCCAGCGCTGCTGCAATTCAATTAACTCCTCCATGGTTTTTTTCCATTCCGTGCTTTCACTCAGGGTCTCCGCCTGTATACACAATTCTGTTTTCAGCTGCAGGTTGTTATTCTGATCTTCCTTAATTGAATTGTAATATTCCCGTTTCCTGTTAAAAAAGGAATCACAGGCTTCACGAAAACGCTTGTATATTTTTACATTATCTTTTTTTGGTGCAAATCCTATTGTTTTCCAGACCTTCTGAAGATTCATCAGCTCCCGTGAAAAATCCACCCATTCCTTGTGTGACCTGATCTCCATATTGCTGAACTCTTCTGCCTTCTCACATAAGGCTATCTTCGCCTCGAGGTTCTTTTTCTGTTCACTCTTCAGCTGAATAAAATGCTCCTGATGATTCTTATTTATTTTGGCCGTGGCCTCTTTAAACCTGTCCCAGATTTCCACCCGCATATCTGCAGGTACCGGACCGACTTCCCTCCATTGTTCGTGAAGGTCCTGAAGATTTTTGAAAGCATGCAAAATGTTGGAATCGAGCAACAGTTCTTCCGCCTTCTCACACAACTCAATTTTTGCTTCCAGGTTCTTTTTCAGGTCCAGGTCCCTTAATTCCTGATTGATCCTGATAAAGTCATAAAAAGCTTCAACATGATGGTGATAGGTATCCCACATGTCCTTGACATTTTGCTGGGGTACCGGACCGATCTCGCGCCATTGCCTCTGAAGATCCCTGAATTCCTGAAATGTCCGGTTTATGGATTCCTTCCGGGTAACAAGGTCCCTGATCTGTTCGATGATTTTGTATTTTTCTTCCAGATTACCGGTCTTCTGCCCCTCAAGGACTTTATTGTATTCGGATTTCAAATCCCTGAACCTGCGCAGGAGTTCTTTCATCTCAAGTTCAAGCGGCAGCTGTTCGACGGTGAATTCATCCAGTTCACCACCCATGTTGATAAAAGCTTTTCTCTTCAGCTCAATGTCCGCTTTGTGCTTTTTATAAAAATTGATTTTGATGCTGTCCACATCATTGATGATACTTTCCACAGGTTTGTTGCCAACCATTTCACGCAGCAGTGCAACCAGATCTTCCATGGAAAGTGCCGCGTAGTTTATCTTTGCTTCAGCATGAACGTCAATTCTTTCATGATCTTTTTCCTGCGGTTTGCCGGTTTCTTCCTTCAATCCTTCAGGTTCATGCACCGCAGTTTCGCCTTCCGAAACCTGATCCGATGCATTTACCTTCACTTCATTGGTTTCTGCCAATACATCATCCCCGGTCCCGCCCCTGCCGGGATCGACTGTTGCCGCTTCATCTGATTCAGGTGACATATCTTCACTGTCTTCCGTCAGGCCGGGATCAACCGGTTTTGAATCATCAGATGCCAGCGCTTCAGTACCGTTGTTCTTTTGGCGATCCCAATCACCTTCTGATGATATTTCATTTTCACCAGGTAATTTTTGGTCTTCTTTGATAACAACATCAGAATCGCCTTTACTTTCAACCTGCAACTGGTTTGTATCTTGCTCAGGTTCAGTCTTTAATTCTCTCGTATTATCGGTAGCATTTTGTTGCGAACCGACTTGTTCCTCAGGAACAGAGCTATTCAAATCACTCATCTACAATTGCTTTGGTATTATCTACCTTTTTTTTCAATCTACGAAAATATACATTAATGAATAATACTCAAAGTTTTTTGGTTGAATATTGCCATTTTTGTTTTCATTCATTTTTTTTAGCTTTGAAAGCATTTCAATAAATATGAAGCTGACATCAAGGGTCTTTACACCTCTATTGTTTTTGCATATATATGTAACAGGATTTGCGGTATTTATTTTCCTGTATGTCCTGATCAGACAATTTTCACTGATTCTTGGCCGCCACATGGCAGGGATCGGCATCCTGGCAACAGCTGTCCTGCTGGTCATTGCCGTCGGTGGCAATTCTTTGGGTAAGCGGGCCGACAGGAGCGGCAACCTGACAGGACTGCTGATCATTCTGGAACTGGGAATTGCCATTTATGCATTCTGCACACCGCTGTTGCAGATTCTGTTCATTAAAATGACCGGTCTCGTTTCGCAACATATGAACCCGGGCACTTTCGGGACTTCTCTGCTCTGGTTCCTGTTCTCTTTTATCTTATTTTTCCCTGCGGCAATGATCGGAGGATTGATACCGGTTTACAGTAAATTCACCATCAGGCATGTGAGCCACATCGGAAAGAAAACCGGAATTATTTTCGCATTGCTGAATGCAGGGGCCCTCACCGGTTGCTGCCTTGCCGGACTTTTTCTGATCCCGGAATACGGTCATTCCCGGTCTCTTATTATAGCAGCTTCAGTGTTGGTCCTGAATTCACTTCTGACCTTTGTTTTCTTTTTATACGGAGCTCCGAAACCCGGTGTTCAGGTATCCTGGCCCCTTGCGCAAAAAGTCCGCAAAAGCGGCCTGTTTGTATTAAAGAAAAAGGCAGTACTGGAAGCAGAGCCCAAACTTACCAGAACACTGCTCTGGGTCTTTACCATCCAGGGATTCACGGCCATGGCATACATCATTTTGTGGACCAGAATCCTGCTCAGTCTGTCCTCGATCAGCAACATCCGTGTCATGGCGGGAATATTGCTGCTGACGTTAACAGGAACAGCGCTTGGAAGCATTTTGTTGAAAGGAGTTGCCGACAGGCCCAGAAAAAGGTTCTATATGATGGGACTGATCGAAATGCTGATCGGTGTATCTGCAATAGTATCCTACATCGCCATGTTTCTGCTGATGGACAGGTTTAACCATGACCCTGCAGAAGCGGCAGGTTGGTGGACAGGTTTCCGGAGCGAGCTGATCCTTATGGCCATATTCATGCTGCTTCCAACATTTTTCACCGGCGCGACATTTCCGATGGCATGCCGGCTTTACCCGAAGAGGTTTAAAAAGGTGGGGCAGCGAATCGGATGGCTCGGTAATATTTTTATACTGGGTGCGATCATGAGCCTTTTCATGATCAGCTTTATTTTCATTCCCATGATCGGTGTGAACATAACATTCTTTATTATTGTAATCATCAGCATACTCATCGGTGTTGTCCTTTTTCTAAGGGATTCCAGATTTAAAAGGGGATTCAGGATGGCGGTGTTCCTGCTTGCCATTGTCATCATTATGGCATTGCAGCACATGTTCAGACAACAGAGCCATCAGGTTTACAAATCTGAGCTTTTCGAACAGGATTCCATTCAGGTAATCAAAGAAGGCAGCACTGCATCAGTCATGCTGATCGCCAGAACCCAAGGCCGCCGGGATCTTCTTGTAAACGGGGAATTGCTTCTGCAGGCGGATCGTAAAAATCTGAAAGTACAACAAATGCTTGGCTTTCTGCCCTATGTATTCGGCGGCCGGACCGGATCAGCGTATCTTGTCGGATTCGGTCTGGGAGTCACGGCTATGACACTTGAAAATTGCGGTATCGAAAGCATACACATTACGGATATTGCACCTGAAGTCGTTTCGGTAACTTCAGCATCATTTGCGGATTTAAATGATGATATCCTTACCAAAGCAGCGGTTACCATTGAAATTAATGACAGCCGCAGTTTTCTCAGACAGAACAGTAACCCTTGGGACCTGATCACTTTCAGCCATTCAGATCCTGAATTAAAACCCGACCAGTACACCCTTGAGTTTTACAGACTCTGTTCCGATAAGCTTGAGGAGGACGGGGCATTTTGCCAGGTCATACCTGTATCTGAAATGGAAAGTGAAACATTCAGAAAAATTCTGAAATCATGTTGCAGCATATTCCCTGAAGTCACCTTATGGTATGGCAGTCCGGAAAGAATGCTGCTTCTGGCAAGCAAAAACCTTCAAAACCGGGATTTCTGTGAGCTGGATCTCAGGTATTCACAGCTTAACAGGGATGACTTGCTGAGTCGCACCGGATTTACTTCCCTTGAGTCCCTTCTGGGTTGTCTGTTGCTCGATCCTGTGCAAATCAGAGAATATGTTTCTCTGTCCGGTACCTTTACAGACGATCAGCCTTTATGGGAACTCAACAAGCCTGTTAATGCAGGCATCAATATTGAAATACTGCAAAACCTCAGGGATCTGAAGCCCGGCTACCGGCAATTGATTGATTTTACCGGCACCTGCGTGACTGTAGAAGAATATACCCTGAATATCATTGACTCCTACAGGAAGATCATCATGGCGGAGATTGCCAATGTAATATCCCGTGGAACGTTGGATGGTGAATAATGAATGGCTGCGGTCGGGATAATAAAACTAATCTTCAGAAACGCAGGTGAATGTAACTGTGTTCGCAAAATAACCGTTTTTTCTTATCTTTGCCCTTTATTTTAGAAAAAATTTTAATGATAAAAATCACATTCCCTGATCATTCAGTAAAAGAATACAAACCAGGGATCACAGGAATCGAGATTGCCAAAGATATCAGTAACAGTCTGGGCAGGGAAGTGCTCGCCATAAGCGTTAATGACGAACTCAGAGATCTTACAGGGGCCATTGAACAGGATGCAAAAATTGTCCTTCATAAGTTCAATACGGAGGAAGGAAAGCATGCTTTCTGGCATTCCTCGGCACACCTGTTGGCTGAAGCACTGGAAGCACTGTATCCGGGAATCAAATTCGGAATCGGACCTGCTATTGAAAACGGCTTTTATTATGATGTGGATCCGGGCAACGGAGTGGTCATCACGGAAGCTGAACTGCCCGGGATCGAACAGAAGATGTATGAATTAGGAAAACAGGGCAGTACGTATAAAAAAGAGGATATCAGCAAGGAGAAAGCAATTGATCTGTTCCGCAGGAAAGGTGACGAATATAAACTCGAATTGATCAACGAACTGGAAGACGGAACCATCACGCTATACAAACATGGCAATTTCACCGATCTGTGCCGGGGACCTCATTTGCCCGACACAAGTTACATTAAAGCCATCAAGCTTTTAAGTGTTGCCGGAGCTTACTGGCGGGGGGATGAAAAACGCAAGCAGCTCACACGCATTTACGGCATCAGTTTTCCAAACAGGCAAATGCTTGATGAATACCTTCATATGCTTGAGCAGGCTAAAGCACGGGATCACCGGAAGCTGGGCAAGGAACTTGAATTGTTCATGTTTTCCCAGAAAGTCGGACAGGGTCTGCCGCTTTGGCTTCCTAAAGGCGCACAGCTCAGGGAAAAACTTGAGAATTTCCTTCGCAGAATACAGGTCAGGCATGGATACCAGCCTGTAATCACACCTCATATCGGTCAGAAAGAGCTGTATGTGACTTCAGGGCATTACGAGAAATACGGGGTTGACTCCTTTCAGCCGATCCATACGCCGGCTGAAGGTGAGGAATTTTTACTTAAACCCATGAACTGTCCGCATCACTGTGAAATCTATAAGAACAAGCCCCATTCCTACAAAGATCTTCCCGTAAGGTATGCGGAATTCGGAACCGTATACCGGTACGAACAAAGTGGTGAACTGCATGGATTGACTAGAGTCCGCGGATTCACTCAGGATGATGCGCATATTTTTTGCCGTCCCGATCAGCTTAAGGAAGAGTTTATCAAGGTCATCGATATCATCGACATTATTTTTAAAGCATTTGATTTTCATGATTATTTGGCTCAGATTTCCTTACGGGATCCCACCAATAAGGATAAATACATCGGTTCGGACGAGAACTGGGAAAAAGCCGAACTGGCCATCATTGAAGCAACAAATGAAAAAGGCCTAAAAGCAGACATTGTAAGGGGAGAGGCAGCCTTTTACGGACCCAAGCTTGATTTCATGATCCGGGATGCTCTTGGCAGGAAATGGCAGCTCGGAACCATACAGGTCGATTATAACCTGCCGGAACGGTTTGATCTGGAGTATACGGGAAGCGACGACCAGAAGCACCGACCTGTCATGATCCACCGTGCCCCCTTTGGTTCCATGGAAAGGTTTATTGCCATACTGATCGAGCATACGGCCGGAAAATTTCCTTTATGGCTGACGCCGGACCAGGTCGTTGTATTGCCCATCAGTGAAAAATTCCATGATTATGGTGAAAAAGTTTTAAATTTCCTAAATAATTGCGATATTCGCACCCTGATTGACAAAAGGAACGAAAAGATCGGTAAAAAGATCAGGGAT
>JAFGRC010000017.1 GCA_016935355.1 Bacteroidales bacterium | reverse complement strand
AAGTAATTATTTCAATAACAATTAAATATAAGATGTTATGGGCTTCGAAAATGTGAAAGCACAAATGAGAAAAGGAGTATTGGAATTCTGTATACTTTCCATTCTCTCAAAAGGCGACGCTTATACAAGTGATATCTTAAATCAATTGAAAGAATCACAATTGATCGTTGTCGAGGGTACAATATATCCGTTGCTGTCAAGGCAAAAAAATATGGGCTTGCTAAGTTACCGCTGGGAAGAGTCTACACAAGGACCTCCAAGGAAATATTACGCGCTGACTGAAAAAGGAAATGAAGTCTTGCGTGAACTTGAAGTTTCATGGAAAGAACTCGTGGATGCCGTAAATTCAATTCAGAAAAAATAAAAACCATATTTAAATAACCAGAACCATGAAAAAAACCATTCAAATTCATATTGGAGGAAGGCAGTATCATATTAACGAAGATGCTTTCAGCAAAATTAAAAATTACCTTGAGTCTCTCAAAACCCATTTTGCAGCTGAAGGAGGATCAGGCAAAGAGATTATCGAAGATATTGAAATCCGTATTGCTGAATTGTTTGAGGACAGAATAAACGATAACAAACAGGCAATTACACTGGAGGATGTAGAAGAAATCATAACAACCCTGGGTAACATAGAAGATTTTGAATATGGGGAAGATTCCGCTGATGAAAAAGATGCATATGAACCCTATGAAAGAAGGCGGTATCGGAGGCTCTTCCGCGATCCCGACAATTATTACCTTGGAGGTGTGGCATCCGGACTGGGATCCTATTTTGACATTGATCCGCTCTGGATAAGATTGTTGTTTGTAATATTGCTTTTCCTAAAAGGACTTGGCCTCATCATATATGTCATACTCTGGATAGCCGTTCCAAAAGCACGCAACACGGCTGAAAAGCTTCAAATGAAAGGCATCCCTGTTAACCTGTCCAACATCAAAGATTCTGTGGATGCTGAATATCAAAAAGTTAAATCGAGTCTGAAAAACTTTGGTAAATCACCCGGGGTATCCCGACTCGGTGACGTGATTGAAAACGTGGCCCGTGCTCTTGTGCTGGTTTTTGTAGCCATTTTCAAATTTTTAATTGGGGTAATTGGAATTGGTTTTATCGTAGTAGGTTCGATATTTCTGGTGTCTTTGCTTTTACTTTTATTCGGACAAATCAGTCTGTTCAGCGATTTTAACATCTGGAACGGATTGAATTTCCCTGATCTGGCCAGTTTATTTCCAGATGTTATACAATATAAACTCTTATTCATATCACTTTTAGTGCTTGTTCTGATACCCATAATTGTAATGGTGTACCAGGGCATAAAGATTATCTTCAACATCAGAACCAGACACAATGTGCTTCGTGCTTTTACCTTAACCACATGGATACTGGCCCTGATCCTGTTCATTACATTGCTTATCGTAAACAGTACCAATTTTGCTGTTGAAGCTAATGAGACGGAAACCTTTGTCATTGAGAACAAAGCGTATCCGAGGCTTTATATTGACGTAAGGGATAATTCCATGAACAAAAGGGTTACCAATTATTGGGTTTTTGGACACAATTTCAGGTACAACAATTCAGATGAAACCCTTTACAAGGAGCCCTCGATATTTACGATCACACGGTCTGACAATACAGAAATTTCCCTTGATATTGTAAAGGAAGCACGCAATGTCGGTGTCAGGCATGCGGAGGATTATCTGGATGGCATTCATTACAGATGGGAACAGGTGGATTCCGTCCTGTATCTTGACCGGTATTATAACACCGATGCTGAAGATTTCTGGATGTTCGGGGAAGTCAACCTGGACCTGAACATACCGGATGAACAGATCATCATTTTATCAAAGTCGGCCAGTGAATTATGGGATTCTCGTTATGATCAGCGCGCTATCCGGGACAGCATCCGGAATGGTCGTCCCGGCATCATGACAACTGACGGACTGATCCTGTTTGGCAATGATAAATGATAATCATATGTCACTGGTGATATTAGCATTAAGTCTTAAACCATATTAAAATGAAAACAATACTTGCTTTATATGATGCGAGACAGGTGCTGAGATCGCTTCGCTAAGTTACTCACCTTAATTCTGGATCAAAGGTGCGGGATAGGCAAAGAGTTAATTTTGTCAAACCTGCAAATTTTAGGGTATTTCACTTTTAAATTTGAGTTTCACGAATTTATTGGCAGAACCGGTTTTTTATTTAAATTTGCTGCTCCTTTTTTTCAATGTCCGATGGTGTAATGGTAGCACTGCAGATTTTGGTTCTGCCTGTCCAGGTTCGAATCCTGGTCGGACAGCCAGCTTGAACCTTGAAATTCACGAAACCGCCTGAAATAATAAAATTTTGGGCGGTTTCTTTTTATTCGACCTGAAACAGGAGGAACTTTTAATAACTGCTATTCATAATATGGCAGGTCCGGTTAAAATAATTCCCGGTTCTTTTCGTTACAATTCTGTCAGATCATACAACACCGAATTAAAACCAAACGTTGGATAATGAATCCGTTCTTGTTAAAATTCTGCATCATTACAGCCTTCGTTCTGGCCGCAGCCATCAGAAGCAACTGTCAAACCAGCCTGCCGGAGGTTTTTGAACAGGGAACGATCTCTGAACAACTGCAATATCTGGAGGAACGCACCAGGATTTATGAGAATTACAGGGCGATAAGGGAAGATATGTTCCAACGCCTCAGCAGGAATACCCTTGATACCCTGACAAATGCAAAAAGCACGATTAACGGACTTGTTTTACACACAAACATACTGAATAACAGGATCGATTCACTCACCAGGAGCCTGGACTCTGCCAATAATGAATTGCGATTGATGACGCGGACAAAGAATAGTATCCGCTTACTGGGAATGGAAGTGAATAAGATAACCTATAACAGCATCATGTGGACCATTCTGGCAATTCTTGTGTTCCTCCTGGTTTCCGGATATTTGATGTTCAGGCAAAACAGGGTTGTTACAATCCGGACCAAAAAAGATCTGGACATTCTTAAGGAAGAGTTTGAGGAATACCGGAAAAAATCAAGACAGGAGCGTGAAAAAATGAATATGGACCACTTCAATGAAATCAGGAAGCTCAAAGGGCTGAAGTAAAATCCGGGATCCTGATCCCGCTGTAAAATCATAGTTATTATTTGAAACTTACATGTTGCACAAAAGATCTGCATTGCTTTTATGGTACATCTGCATTTTTAATGCACCGGACAGACAATCCTTTGTTCTTATTGGTAAAGTCCCTCAGAAGTGATTCGGAATCACCAACTATAATATATTCATTAACTTCATAGAATTGAGGATGAAAAGTTGTCAATTGATTGGCTAAAGATAATTATATCAATGCAACTGCACAAAAGTAAATACAAAGAAAGGATGAAAAACAGGTTCCGGATTTGCAGAAGATGATCTGGATACCTGAGAATGTGCTCCCGGATACATATTTTTTCAGGCATCAGAAAAACAACTTTTTGTTTCAGGAAAAATAACATTCTTGAAATAATTGCATTTGTCTGTTATAAGTCGCTTGGCATAAAAAATATCCTGTTTGCTCATTTGTATTATTCAGGATTTCCTGTTATTTTTGCATGCTTAAAAAATTCCTCAGTAGCTCAGTTGGTTAGAGCATCTGGCTGTTAACCAGAGGGTCCAAGGTTCGAGTCCTT
>JAFGRC010000094.1 GCA_016935355.1 Bacteroidales bacterium | reverse complement strand
TTTACCTTTGATGAAACAGGTTCGCAAAAGTAAAACAAAAATTGATATCGAGCAAAATTTCGTCAGGTATTTTCGGACAGAATCTTATCCGCTAAAGACTTTATATCAAGACCGGAAAAATTTCCGGAACTCATGAACAGGATACAGGAATTGGACCAGTGACCTGACAGGAAGTAATCTTCAAATTCCGCTTTCATGGTGAAGACAGTCAGGTTTTCACAGCCAAATGCCTGCACAACCTCATCTTTTGTGATCATTTCCAGCCTTTTATGATGTACGGTTTCCGGATTGTAGAAGACAATGGGCTGATCCGCAGCAGACATTGTATTGTGATAATGGACAAGGAACTTCTTATTCAAACTGCTGTACGTATGCAGTTCCAGGCAGGTAATCAACTTCTTCCCGGGGTATTGTTCCCTGACAGCCATGATGGTGGCTTCCACTTTCGACGGAGCATGTGCAAAATCCGTAAAGATAATTGTTGATGCGTTTTGGCCCAGTGTCTCGAGCCTTCTTGCCGCGCCCCTGAACCCTGCAATGGCCTCATAAAATTGATCATCATGAATGCCAAGCTGGTTGCAGATCAATCTGGCTCCCGAGATGTTCTGCATATTGTGCCGTCCAAATACCCGGATATCCGTTTTCGTTTTTCCATGGATCAGACTTGTGGTTTCTCCGTCAACTTTATAATCATGAGTTGAATAGGGAATTTTAAGGATCCTGGGATTTGTTGATTTTGCCAGCATGCTTAATTCCGGATCTTCATTGCAATACACAAGACATCCGTTCCGAGGCAGTGCATCAATAAAAAGCCTGAACTGTTCCGTGTAGGATTCCCAGGTTGGGAAAACGTTGATGTGGTCCCAGGAAATACCGCTGATCAGGGCAATTTGGGGTCTGTAAACATGGAATTTCGGAGTGGGATCCAGGCAGGAAGAAAGGTATTCATCACCTTCAAAAACAGCAATCTTGCTTTCCTGTTCCAGTTGAACCATGTTGCTGAAACCTTCGAGACGGGAACCAACCATATAATCAAATGCATGATCATGATGCTTCAGGACGTGCATCACCATACTTGTAATGGTGGTCTTGCCATGACTGCCTGCAATAACCACACGCAGTTTATCCTGTGTCTGATGAAACAGGAATTCCGGGAAAGAATAGATCCTGATACCCAGTTCTATGGCTTTTTTCAGTTCGGGATTGTCTTTTTGCGCATGCATTCCGAGGATGACTGCATCAAGCCGGGAAGTGATCTTTTCCGGGAACCAGCCGTTCACAGCTGGCAATATTTCAGCTTTTGTCAGATCCGATCTGGAAGGTTCAAAAATTTCATCGTCCGAACCGGTGACCACATGGTTCTTCTTTTTCAGGGCGATGGCCAGACTGTGCATGGCCGCCCCTCCGATGGCTATGAAATGCATTCGCATGCAAGCGGAGAATTAATTGTACATGATCTGCAAACCTAATCCAGTTTTAATAAAATTTCAGCATAATTTTATCAGAATTTATTGAAACGCATATGGAATTAACCCGTACTGGGTGTGGGTGTGGGTGTGGGTGTGGGTGTGCGTGTGAATGACTGCCCTTAGATTCATTTCCTTTACTAAATCGTGGGAGGGAATTTATCACTTAGAAACAATGATCCGGAATTGTTGTTATACTATCAATTTAAAATTATATTTAGATCGAATAATACCAATTGATTTGTCATGAAAATTCAACTACTCGAGACAGGAAATTTTATGCTTGACGGAGGTGCAATGTTCGGGGTAGTTCCAAAAACCTTGTGGAGTAATGTTTATCCTTCAAATGAACTGAACCTGTGCAATTTAAGTCTGCGTTGCCTGCTTGTGGAAACGAACAACAGGATAATTCTTTTTAATTCCGGCATCGGGAACAAGCAGGATGAAAAATTTTTGAGACATTATTATCTGAATGGTGACGATTCCCTTGAGAAATCACTTGCAAAAGCCGGATACCGTAAAGCAGATGTAACGGATGTCATCCTTACGCATCTGCATTTTGACCATTGCGGTGGGGCGGTTGAATGCAACATTGATAAAACTGCATTTCAGACCACATTTCCGAACGCTGTATACCATGTCAGTAAACCTCAGTGGAACTGGATGCGGAAACCAAACCGCAGGGAGAAAATTTCTTTTCTCAAAGAAAATATCGAGCCGGTTTTCGCCAGCGGACAATTGCATCTTTTTGAAAACAATTTTACTCCTGTTCCGGAAATTAAACTGAGGCTGTATAACGGTCATTCCGTCGGGATGGCCGTACCTTTTATAAAATATAATGATATGACGCTGGTTTATACCACCGACTTCCTGCCAACCATGGCAAACATACCGTTATCATGGATCTGCGGCTTTGACACACAGCCTTTATTGTCATTCACTGAACATGAGGAATTTCTTAACGAGGCACTTGTAAATGATTATGTTTTGGTTTTTGAACACGACAGGTATGCAGAATGCTGCCGGCTGAAAATGACTGAAAAAGGAATACGTGGGGGAACCCCTTTCAGTTTTGCACAGATCAAATAAATCTCATTCCGGTTATGGATCATGCACACCTGATCACGGTTACCTTTTGTTTATACAACATCCCGGTTATGTTTGTAATGTTACTGAATTTACCTCATCTGATGATAAAATCAGTCCAGTAAACCAGAAAAGGCAGGAAACAAACAATGAACAATACAACTGCCTGTAATGCATCAGCAATGATCAGCATCCTGTAGTGTACAATTCCTTTTCGTAAAGACATCAAAAAAAGGGTTACGCGAAACACTAACTGAATGAGAAAGAAAGTAAAAATTCTCAGACCATATGGATTATAGTTTTTTGCAGTGGAGAAATCCAATCGTACGATGGCAGAAAAACTTCTGGACAGGCCGGTGCTTATCGTACTTTCACCCGTCCACGCTTCATAGGCAGAAACTATCGGATAATCAGATCTTTCCGGATGGTGAAGTGCAGCGTACAAAAATGCGAGCAAAATAATTGCTGCAAATGCAAGATTTATGATGCGATAAGGCTTAATATCAGTGGTGCGCGGCATTTGTACTGTTGAATGCACCTTTCAAAGGAATATACTATTGAGTACTTTGAGTTATTGATTTTCCCCTTCAAGAGCCTTGAGTTTATCTTCAAGAGCCCTGAGTGTATCCTCCAGAGCTTTGATAACTTCGGGATCAGATTCTTCAATAAACATGCTATCAGGTCCCCGCGGTGGAATAAAGATATCCCTGTCCCTGTCCCTGGGTGGTCGCATATCATCCCATTTTCCGTCCTCCCTGATATCTTCAATGATCTCTCTTAAAAAGAAATTGTGGTTTGATAAAGCAACACCCCATGCAGTCGCAAATGTAAAACCCATTATGGAACATACCAATGCAGTAATAATCAGCGCCTTTGGGCCATTCCAGCGATTTGCCTGTGTGAGTGCCACGACACTCATGATAATTCCACCCAATCCAAACAGTATCCCCAGAAAGAAAGTGCAGGGTATAATTCCCAGTGGAATTGCCAGTACACCCAGAATCAGTCCGGCTATACCCAGTCCCTGTCCGGCATTACTTTTAATTTCTTCCATATCTGCCTCCTGATTATTTCAAATATAGTTAAATAGTTTGAGAATCATGCAATATTTAACAATGAACTGCTTCATTATTACTCTGAAACATCCATTAATATCTCAAGGATATTCCTTGCTGCTTTTGAGACCGGAGTACCCGGACCAAAAATGCCGACCACTCCTGCCTTATATAGAAAATTATAGTCCTGTGACGGGATCACTCCACCCACCACAACCATTATATCTTCACGCCCGTAATTTCTGAGTTCTTCAATAAGCTGCGGTACCAGGGTCTTATGACCACCTGCCAGACTGGATACACCCAGCACATGAACATCATTTTCAACAGCCTGTCTTGCAGCTTCCGCAGGTGTCTGAAACAACGGACCGATATCCACATCAAACCCTATATCTGCATATCCTGTTGACACTACTTTTGCACCTCTGTCATGGCCATCCTGACCCATTTTGGCAATCATGATCCGGGGTTGGCGTCCCTCCTTTTTCGCAAAATTCCGGCAGAGCTCCCGGGCTATGGCAAAGCTTTCATCCCCTGCAGATTCAGATGAATATACTCCCGATACAGTCTGGACAGAAGCTTTATACCGGCCGCATACCTTTTCGATGGCCATTGAGATCTCGCCCAGTGTAGCCCTGTGTCTTGCAGCTTCAACTGACAGTGTCAACAGATTTTCCCTTCCTGTCCTTACTGCTTCGGTTATTTTTTCAAGTGAATCTTCCACTGCAGCATTATCCCTTTCAGTCCTGATCTTGTGAAGCCTCTTTATTTGCATCTCTCGAACGGTAGTGTTATTCACTTCAAGAATTTCAATAGGTTCTTCTTCTTCTGGCAAATATGCATTCACACCAACGATGATGTCTTTCTTTGCATCGATCCTGGCCTGTTTTCTTGCCGCAGCTTCTTCAATACGCATTTTCGGAATTCCGGTCCCGATAGCCTTTGCCATACCTCCCAGCTTTTCAATCTCCTGTATCAGTCCCCAGGCTTTATGCATAAGCTCATGGGTAAGGTATTCCACATAGTATGAACCACCCCATGGATCGACAGTTCCGGTGATACCTGTCTCCTTCTGAAGATAGATTTGCGTATTGCGTGCAATACGTGCGGAATAATCAGTCGGCAAGGCTATGGCTTCATCCAGTGCGTTGGTATGCAGACTTTGCGTATGCCCCATAGCTGCCGCCATAGCCTCAATACAGGTGCGACCAACATTGTTGTATGGATCCTGTTCGGTAAGGCTCCATCCCGACGTCTGGCAATGGGCACGTAAAGCCATGGATTTTGGATTTCCGGGATTGAACTGTTTTACGATTTTCGCCCATAACAAACGGGCCGCACGCAATTTGGCGATTTCCATAAAATGATTCATGCCGGTTGCCCAGAAAAATGAAATTCTGGGGGCAAAGGAATCTATATCCAGTCCGGCACCCAGGCCCGTTCTCAGGTATTCAAGACCGTCAGCCAGCGTATAGGCAAGTTCAATATCGGCTGTGGCCCCTGCTTCATGCATATGATACCCTGAAATGCTGATTGAATTGAAACGTGGCATGTTTCCGGATGTATACTGAAAAATATCGGCTATGATTCGCATGGAAGTTTCAGGCGGATAGATATAAGTATTCCGGACCATAAACTCCTTTAGGATATCATTCTGAATGGTTCCGTTCAGGTTTTCCAGTCTTGCACCCTGTTCAAGTGCTGCCACAATATAAAAAGCCATTACCGGCAACACCGCTCCGTTCATGGTCATGGATACCGACATGCGGTCCAGCGGGATCCGGTCAAAAAGGATCTTCATATCCAGAACAGAGTCAACTGCAACGCCTGCTTTCCCGACATCACCCACAACCCGTTCATGATCACTGTCATATCCTCTGTGTGTCGCAAGATCAAATGCAACCGACAATCCCTTCTGACCCGCCGCCAGATTCCGTCGGTAAAACGCATTGGACTCCTCGGCAGTCGAAAAACCTGCATATTGCCTGATGGTCCACGGTTGCATGACATACATGGTGGAATAGGGTCCGCGCAGGTACGGAGGGATCCCGGCAATATAGTTCAGGTGCTCCATATGTTCCAGATCGGCTTTTGTAAATACCCGTTTAACCCGGATTTTTTCTGCTGTATTCCACAGTTCGTTCTGATCATTTTGTTCCTGTCTGGCAACACTTCTGATTTCCCTGCCAGAAGCACTTTTTATGATAATCTCGCTGTAATCCGGTCTCATCGAAAAATCCTGTTATTGATTCGCCTTTTGGTTATAAAATTTCTGCATATAAGTCAAATGCTTTCACGATAGTATGCCTGTAAATTTTCAAGGATATGTGACTGAGGCAGTACAATCCCGGAACAGGACAGAAAGATCAAAAGTCTGATCACGGGTATGAAACCCCAAATCAAGCTTTGGTACTTGTCCCGACCTCCGGTACGGGACAAGTTCCCGATAGCAAAGCATATCGGGAAACAGATTCCGCAGTAAACTGCGGGGTATTCAGCCCTCCAACTGAAGTCGGGATTGTTTGACTTACAGATTTCTATTCGCTCCGCTTCTGAAACCTGAGTCTCACGAATAAACAATCTGGTTCTCATAGGGTAATTCCAAGTTCATTTTGGTAATATTTCAACGTCTCAATCATATTGATTCCAACATATATGAAATTCATGATCCCCTGGCTTTTCAGGTCATTCATACTTGCAGGAGCACCGGCGACAACCAGGATTGCCTTCCCCTTTGTCATATTGTAGATTTCCGGTACCGAATCTGCATATTCCTCATCATTGCTGCAGGCTACAATAATATCTGCCTTTGCATCCAATGCCGAAGTAACTCCCCAGGAAAGCGAATCAAATCCCGGATTGTCAATCACTTCATATCCTGCAGAACCAAAGAAATTACCTGCAAACTGAGATCGGGCATGCCGCATTGCAGGATCACCATACGTTAGCATGAATACTTTCGGCCGGCCATTCGGGTGTTTTTCAGTTGCCAGCCTGATTTTCTCGAATTCGGCAGACGCACGTAAAGGAACCACAGGAGCCGCTACTGATTGGATACCGTACCGTTGTCCGTAAAAGGCAATATTCCGGTCCATTGTTTCAAAAATCCTTTCACTGTAATCCGGATAATCATTTATGCCCAGAATGATCTGTTTTCCGCAGGCAATTCTCTCCTGCATTTTTTCCGCGTTCTCCCTGATCTCATCCTGAATGGAACCTCTTTTGAAGGCTTCAAGATATCCGCCCGTTTTTTCTGTTTCCAGGAACTTCTGCCATGCATTGCTGCAAATGGCATCTGTAAGCGATTCAATATAATATGCACCGCCTGCCGGATCTGCAACCTTATCAAAATATGATTCTTCCCTGAGGATGATCTGTATATTGCGTGCCAGCCTTTCCGAAAAATCATCTGTTTCGCGGTATGAATCATCATAAGGCCTGACCAGCAAAGCATCGCAGCCGCCCAAAATGGATGCCATCGCTTCCGTTGTCAGCCGGAGCAAATTCACCCGGGAATCATAAATTGTCTTGTTCCGGTTTGTTGTTATGCTTTGTATATGAACAGCAGACCTTTCAGTCAATGTCTTATCAAAAGACATCAAAAGATTTGACCAGAGCATGCGTGCGGCCCGGATTTTTGCCATTTCAAAAAAATAATTGCTGCCTGTGCCCAGGTTAAGTTGCATGTGTGGGGCAATATCTTCCACCGAAACACCCCTGTCCGTATAAAAGGAAAGGTACTCAGCGGCTATGGCCAGACTGAATCCCAGCTCCTGAATGCATGATGCACCCGCATCAGCCAAATACCGGCCATCGACCATGATGACCCTGATGGAAGGAAACACGCGGTTTACTATGTGAAGCAGCCGTTCTCCCAATTCCATATCCACTTCAAAAGAATGCTGAAATCCACCGGTACAGGTTAACCGGCCGATCGGATCAAAACCGACACTTCCTTTAAACATCCAGGGATCCGCCTTCTTTTCATCAGAAAATTGTCTGTAAGAATCCAGCAGGTATGCCGGATCTTCTTCTGTCATCCAATGCAGTGCAATTTTTTCCAGGTCGACATTGTCAATAAGTCTTTTAAAATCCCCGTATTCCAATTTCACTTTTTTCCGGATATCAAAGCCTGTTGCATGCACGCCTTTCTCAATCAGGAATAATGCTTTTTTATTAGCCTCAGGGACGTTATGCACGAGAATGTCCTGTCTGATCTCCCATGGATTGCCCTTTTTCTTATTTCCGCGCACAAAAGGAAATGAACCGGGAAGTGCCTCAGAGTGTTCAAGATCCTTGATGTCTTCGGCACAATAGAATGGTCTGACATCAATTTGTTCCGGAGTATTCCATATCAGCTTTTCCGCATAATCCTCACCCCTGCAATCCTGAATTATTTTGGCTTCCCAGTCTTCCCTGTTTGAAGGTGGAAATTCTTCAAGTAACCTTTCACGTATGCGATCCATGTATCAATAAATTGATTTCCCGTTTGTTGGTCTTTTTATATATGATTTTAAATCATTTTTCGCGGATCCACCCATTCATCAAATTGTTCACTGGTGACCAGCCCCGATTCAATTGCCGCCTGTTTCAGCGTTTTGTTCTCCTGATGTGCTTTTTTTGCAATCTTTGCAGCATTTTCATATCCGATGTGCGGATTCAATGCAGTCACCAGCATCAGTGATTGCCGGAGATGTTGTTCAATCCTTGCGTGATCGGGTTGAATACCGGATGCACAATGATCGTTGAACGAAACACAGGCATCACCCAGGAGCCGGGCAGACTGAAGGACATTTGACGCGATCATGGGTTTAAAAACATTCAACTCGAAATGTCCGTTTGCTCCTCCTACCGAAACCGCCAGATCATTTCCGATCACCTGTGCGCAAACCATCGTTAAAGCTTCCGGCTGGGTTGGATTGATCTTTCCGGGCATGATGGACGAGCCGGGTTCATTTGCAGGAATGATAATCTCACCGATACCACAACGGGGTCCCGAACTCAGCATCCGGATATCGTTTGCGATCTTCATAAGTGAGACGGCAGCACGCTTCAGTCCCCCGCTCAGCCCGACCATTGCATCATGCGTAGCCAGGGCTTCAAATTTGTTTGGAGCAGTGATGAACGGATATTTTGTCAGTGCTGCGATCTTCCCTGCAACCAGTATATCATATCCTTCAGGAGCATTCAGTCCTGTTCCCACGGCCGTACCACCAAGTGCAAGTTCCCTGACCTGCTCCAGAGCTTGTTCAATTGCCTTCATCGAATTGTCGATCTGCGCCACATAACCGGAGAATTCCTGTCCCAGTGAAAGTGGCGTGGCATCCATAAAATGGGTGCGACCGGTCTTGATAATATTCCTGAACGCATCCGATTTTTCCGCAAGCGTGTCCCGTAACCTGCGCATCCCGGGCAGCGTGATCTCCATGATCATCATATATGCTGCTATGTGCATTGCCGTCGGGAATGTGTCATTTGACGACTGGGACTTATTGACATCATCATTCGGATGCAATATCTTACTGGCATCTGTAAGCTTGCCTCCGCTTATCACATGGGCCCGGTTTGCAATAACCTCATTCACATTCATATTGGATTGAGTTCCTGATCCCGTTTGCCAGATCACAAGCGGAAATTCACCGTCCAGTTTGCCCTCAAGAATCTCATCACAAACAGCTGCGATCAGCTGCATTTTTTCAGCCGGCAGTACATTCAGTTCGACATTTGCCTGTGCTGCAGCTTTTTTCAAATATGCAAAGGCACGGATGATTTCCCCGGGCATACTGGCTTCCGGTCCGATTCTAAAATTAATTCTTGAGCGCTCGGTCTGTGCGCCCCAATATCGTTCAGCCGGAACCCTTACTTCACCCATTGTATCATGTTCGGTCCTGTACTCCATTATATAGTATTTAAGTGATGAAGCAATTAAGTGATCACCTCTTCCATCTTTTCAGGTGGTTGTGCGATAACGGCCTTATATTTTCCCACCACAATGGGCCGCTCCAGCAAAGCGGGATTTTCTATAATGATCTGTATCCACTCTTCATCCGTAAAGGTTTTACCCTTTAATTCCCGTTTGTAAATATTTTCCTGTCTCCTGACCGCCTGTTCAGGCTTAATGTTAAGCTTCATGAATATTTCCCTGAGTTCCGGAGCCTCAAAGGGCTTTTTAAAATAATTTATGACCTCAAATTCAATACCCTTATCGCTTAAGTATTGCAGACCCTTACGGCTTGTTTTACACCTCGGATTATGGTATATTTTCAACATGCTAAGGTGATTTTTCAGCAAATTCCATCAGAAATGCCTTAATAAAGTCATTGATATCACCATCTAAAACGCCCTGTGTATCAGATGTTTCATAAGATGTGCGCATATCTTTCACCAGTTTGTACGGATGCAGAACATAACTTCTGATCTGGGAACCCCATTCGATCTTTTTCTTTTGTCCTTCAAGTTCAGCCTGTTTTTCCATCTGTTTTCGGAGTTCCAGTTCATAAAGATGTGAACGCAGGATGCGCAGTGCATTTTCCTTGTTCTGCAGTTGCGATCTGGTTTCTGTATTGTCAACCGTAATACCTGTGGGCAAATGTCTTACGCGGACTCCTGTTTCAACCTTATTCACATTCTGACCACCTGCTCCACCCGATCGAAAATAATCAAATTCAATATCAGCAGGATTTATGTTGATCTCAATACTTTCGTCAATAACCGGAGATACAAATACCGATGCAAATGAAGTATGCCTTTTGTGGTTGGAATCAAAAGGTGACAGGCGTACAAGACGGTGAACGCCATTTTCCGCCTTCAGATAACCGTAGGCATAATCCCCTGTAAATTCAAGTGTTACCGATTTCAATCCGGCATCATCGCCTTCAAGCAGACTGATCTCCCGCACTGTATAATCATTTCTTTCTCCCCACCGGATGTACATCCGCATCAGCATCTCGGCCCAGTCCTGACTTTCCGTGCCGCCCGCACCGGAATTGATCTTTAAGATGGCTCCCATTTTATCCTCTTCATTTCGGAGCATATTTTTAAATTCCAGATCTTCAAGGTGATCCAGTAATTTCTGATAATGGTCGTCAACCTCTGCTTCTGAAGCTTCACCTTCTTTATAGAAATCATAAAGAACGGTCAGATCATCCGTTTCCTGACTTAATTTCTGATAAGCATCTGTCCAGCTTTTCAGAAAAGATATTTCTTTCAGCTTTTTCTCCGCTTCTTTCGGGTTATTCCAGAAATCGTGCTCATGTGTTTTTTGTTCTTCCTCCCTGATCCGTTCCAGTTTCCGGTCAATGTCAAAGATACCTCCCCAGGGCGCTTGTGCGCTCTGTTAACTCCTTTACCTGTTCAATTGTTACCATCTGACTTAAATTTAAAGATCCAAATTTATTAAAAAAGAAGATGCCACTTAGCCCATTTATCATTTTAGGCTTTTAACTTTTTTTCTCAACCGCTCACTGTTAAAAATTCACCGCTTATTCTTTTTCTCAACCGTTTACCGTTCTTCTATCTTTTTTTACAAATCTCATCCAGTATATCATGCATGATATCCATTTCGTATCCCCTTGAAGAACCGAAACGCGCGAGCTTTTGCCAGTTTCCGGCAGGAGGACTTTTCAGCAGCTTCGCTTTTTTCAGCAGCTCATTTCTGATCATTTCGTGGTATTCAGTTTCATCGACTGACTGAATGGCTTCCTCTGCAACATATACGGGAATACCTTTATGCAGCAATGCAAATTTGATCTTACTGAGCCCCCAGTGTTCGAGCCTGATCTTATCACGTACAAAAGCTAAGGCATAGCGACCCTCGTCAATAAATTTTTCCGCCTTGAGTTCATCCATGATCCTGCCGGATTTATCACGGTCAATTCCCCATCGTTTCAGCAATACTGAAATTTCAGAGGGACTTTTTTCGCGGCTGGCGCAAATGTCTTTTATTTTCTCCAGCGCGTCTTCGTAAGTTTTTCTTCCTGGTTTTTGATTCATAAGACAGCCTGAATTATTCTTGGTTTTCCATTGATGTCATGTTTCATTTCAACATGATGATAATCGTTTGACCTGAGAAGGGTTTTAATTTCCCCAGGAAATTTTTCATTGATCTCCAGGTACAATCTTCCGCCTGAAAACAGCGCATCGCAACTCTTTCTGACAATATGCCTGTAAAACAGAAGGGGATCGTCATCCGGCACAAACAGGGCCGTCTCAGGTTCATATTCCAGGACATTCTTATGCATGACAAGTCTTTCGGACTGCCTTACATAAGGTGGATTGCTCACGATAACATGGTATCGCAATGACATCCCGGCATTGTTGTCCAGGATGTCATGCCTGAAAAAACTTACTCCTGTCTGATTGCTTTCATTATTGACTCTTGCAAGCATCAGAATATCTTCTGATACATCACATGCATAAACATTTGCATGCGGTATAAAACGGTCAAGTGCTATGGCAATGCATCCACTGCCTGTTCCGATATCAAGAAGATCAATCTCTCTGCCATTTTCCTCTTTAATGATATGCGCCACCAGCTCTTCAGTTTCCGGTCTGGGTATCAAAACCCTCCGGTCCACATATAATTTGAGGCCAAAGAATTCTGTATGTCCGAGTACGTATTGTATGGGTTCACCATTTGCAAGCCTTTGAAGAATGGCATTGAATTTTTTCTGTGTATCCTCCGAAATAGTTTCATTTACTTTCGTATGAAAATCTATTTTGCCGTAATTTAGCAAATGCCCAGCACTCAGAAAACAGAAGTTACGGATCTCAGTTTCCGGATAAAGATCTTTCAGTGCTGATCTGTAACTGCTTATGATTTCCCGAAGTGTTGAATAACCTGACATATGGTAAAATTACAAAAAAGTTGATGAAAGAACCGGTTCGTCATGAGCACTTTATCCGCAGGTGTATAGAGCTTGCAGCAACGGGGCTGGGTCATACGGCACCCAATCCCATGGTGGGATCTGTCATTGTTCACAACAACCGCATCATCGGAGAAGGCTATCATAAATATTATGGTCTGCCACATGCTGAGGTACATGCCCTCCAATCGGTCACTGAAAAAAACTTTTTAAGAGACTCCGTTCTCTATGTAAATCTGGAACCCTGCTCCCACATGGGAAAGACACCTCCGTGTGCCGATCTGATCATCAGCTCAGGAATACCCCAAGTAATCATCGGAATGATCGATCCCAATCCGCTGGTTGCAGGAATAGGTGTAAAAAGGCTCAAAGCAGCCGGTATCAGGACTACCGTTGGAGTTCTTGAGGAGGACTGTGTCAGGTTAAACCGCAGATTCTGTACACATCATCAAAAGAAGAGGCCTTATATCATTTTAAAATGGGCACAGACAAAAGACGGTTATATTGATATGAACCGTGAAGATACATATCCCGCAAAACCGGAATGGATCAGCAATCCGGTCTCCAAACTGCTGGTTCATAAATGGCGCTCAGAGGAACAGGCCATTCTTGTCGGCACCAATACCGCACTCCTTGACAATCCCCGGTTGAATGTCAGGGAATGGCCCGGATCATCGCCGGTCCGGATGGTAATTGACAGAACGCTGCGGTTACCAGAACATTTAAATTTATTCGATGGCTCGGTAAAAACCTGGATCTTTAATGAAAGAACAGATAAAGAAGAGGGCCATAAACGGTATATCCGCCTGGATTTCAGCAATGACGTGCTTAATCAATTAATGGATTATTTATATGAAAATGAAATTCAGTCGGTTTTTGTCGAAGGAGGCAAAAAGCTTATTGATTCTCTGCTGTCAAAAAATTTATGGGATGAAGCAAGGGTCATTACCGGGGATAAATCATTCAGATCCGGTATTTCTGCACCTGATATAAAATCCTCAGATCCTGAAGAACACCGGATCATTGATGACAGGCTTCAGATCTATTATAATTTCTGACTGATACCTGTGGATTTTATTCAGGCGGTCCTGAACAATACCCTGGGTTTGACAAAAACATGTACCGCTTTTCTGATGCTGTCAGAATCAAAACCGCATTCCCTGTAAAGGTCCTGCTGCGTACCATGGTCGATAAACCGGTCAGGCACACCCAGACGGGTAACACGTGCATGGTAATCATGATCACTCATGAATTCAAGCACCGAACTGCCAAATCCTCCTGTTATCACTCCGTCTTCAATGGTAATGATCTTGTCAAACCGCTTGAAAACATCATGCAGGCAATCCCGGTCAATGGGTTTTACAAACCGCATATCCCAGTGTTCCACATCAATATGATCTTCTGCCGTAAGTTTATGTATCGCTTCTGCCGCAAGGTTTCCTGCAAACCCGATGGTAAGTATGGCAATGTCTTTCCCTTTTCTGATAAGTCTTGCCTTTCCCGGCTCAATTTCGCGGAAGGGTTTATTCCAGTCAGCCAGTACCCCTTTCCCTCTGGGGTAGCGTATGGCAAAAGGACCGTAATTTTTCAGCTGTGCCGTGTACATCATGTTCCTTAACTCCTCTTCATCCATCGGGGCACTTACAATAATACCAGGTATGCATCTGAGGTAGGCCAGGTCAAAGACTCCGTGATGCGTGGCTCCGTCGGGACCAACAAGTCCGCCACGGTCAAGGCACAAAACAACCTGCAATTTTTGCAGGGCAACATCGTGAATTATCTGATCAAAGGCCCTCTGCATAAAAGATGAATAGATGTTGCAGAACGGCACCAGTCCCTGCGAGGCCAGTCCGGCAGAAAACGTCAC
>JAFGRC010000093.1 GCA_016935355.1 Bacteroidales bacterium | reverse complement strand
TGAAAAATCTCCGACGATCGCAAGTCTCACACGATAATTCGAGAACTTCTGAAGGATTTCTCCTGCTATTCCTGTGGACAGATCAAAAAAGCCGGGTGCAAGATGCTTCTGCTGAATAATGATATTTCTTGCTCCCTGATAATCGCAGTTGGCCATCAGGTCCAGTGCATCCTGAACCTCTTTTATTTCAATGCGATCAGATATGATCTCCGCTACATGTTGACCGTTTCTTTCTGTTATCTTAATCTGCATCTGAGTTATTTGTAAAACCGTTATGATTGCTGATCAAGGATCTTCTGATAGGCAAAAACATCTAAGATCTGGTTAAATTTTTCTCCTACTTTCCTGAAATGCGCGCACTTTTCAAATCCGCATGCTTCAAAAAGCTTAATACTTCTTTCGTTTTCTCCCGACATGATTGCAATCAGCACAAATATACCCACTTCCCCGGCAACTGTTTCAAGTTTCCTAATAACCTGGCTTCCAATTCCTATCTCTGTATACCCAGGTTTTAAATATAGGGTAATTTCGGCTGTCCTGTAATATGCCTGTTTCTTTTTGTACTGTGAAATGTAACAATATCCGGCAGCATTGCCATTATAATGAATTAAAAACGATTTATACTTGGGATGTCCGGTCAAAATGATTTCTTTTAATTCCTGAATGGACAATGCTTCAGTATGAAATGTATAAGTGGAGTTTAAAATATAATAATCATAGATCTCCTTTACAACCTGAAAATCCCGTTCACGCAATTCAACCAATTCGAGAGTCATACCGTTACATAATTTGTAATAATATTTACGAGATAACCGGTTTCCTTTGTTTTATTTGACAATTCCCCTTAAATCCTTTCTGACCACATAATGATCCTTCAGCTCATGGACAACCTTAAAATCAAATTGTTCATACAGACTTAAAGGTCCCATATAATGCCCTTCACTGGTTAAATGTCCTTTACCGGGGTAAGCCTCGACACATTCATATTCCTGAATAGCATAATCCTTGCAAATCCTTTCAAGCATTTTCCTGGTAATGCCCTTTCTTCTGTATTCAGGATGGATTAAAAAACATACAACTGAACATACTTTTTCATTCTGAATATCTGGCAGATCATAGTATTTCAACAAACTCTCATAATTCAACCTGTTATTGGCATTGCACCATCCGACAGGTTTACCGTCTGAATAGAAGAGATAACCTTTCATTTTCCTTTCCTGAATGAGTCGAATTGCGGAAGCCCGGTTATTTTCCCTGTTCCATTCTGCTTTTGTGCCGGTAAAATGAAATGAATAACAATAGCAAACAGACCAGTCAGGATGCTCGGTAAAGACAATATGATCAAAGAAGAAAAGAAAGTCTTTTAACAAATCCGGTGACAATGGTTTGATCGTGATGTCCATATATTTTTTTCATTTATGCTATCTGTAAGTCTTCTGGTATTCCTCATCCCGCAAATTGAATAATTGAACCCGAATTGCAGTTATATCATTTTTTATGAAAAATGTAACAATTTCAAAATTACTTTTGTAATATTATTCATTTAAATCCAATAAATACACATCTGCGTATCCCTTCAATCTCGATATATGAAAAAAGGTCTGCTGAAAAAACACTTGTATATTTGCTGTATTCTTACGTTAATATTTATAATTATAAATTCCGGATTTGCTCAGGATGTTGATTTTTTCTTTAAGCACCTCAACATTGAAGACGGTATGTCAAATAATACTGTGCTTTCAATACTCCAGGATAAAATGGGTTTCATGTTGTTTGGGACTTATGATGGACTGAACAAATATGATGGTGCAGGATTTACTGCCTACCAGTATTCACCTGATGATCCGAATTCAATCTCTTCAAACCAGATTTCAGCGATTTTTGAAGATTCCTATGGTGTATTGTGGATTGGTAATGTTCATGACGGGCTGAACCGTTTTGACCGTGAAAAAGAAATCTTTGTTCTGTATGATCATAATCCTGGTAGTAAAGGATCTTTAAGCAACAATAATGTCAGTACAATTTTTGAAGATTCCCGAAAGGATCTTTGGATTGTCACAGCACATGGCGGACTTAATCTGTATGACCTGGAAACGGATTCCTTTATTCACTTTTATCCCGATTCGCATGGTAAAACTGACATTGGAAGCAAGCATATTACATCAATTGCTGAAGATCAAAATGGCTTTTTATGGTTGGGATCTTCAGTGGGGAAACTGATAAGATTTGACGTCAAAACAAACCAGGGAGTATGTTTTGATTTATTTTCCGATGACCATGGTGACCTTCTTAATCCTATTTATCATAAGATTTATATTGACTCTGACAATAACATTTGGTTTGGTACTGAAAAGGGACTGTATTTCTATGATCAGGTTAAAGATCTTTTTCAACATTTTCAGGAAGGAAACACATCGAAGCATTTGAATGAAAACCTGGTCGCTGATGTAATTGAGCTGCAGAAAGATTTGTTTTTGATCGCTACCGGCCATGGCGGTTTAAATGTTTATAACAAGCAGACAGGCACTTTCACTTATCATATGTATTCGGAAATACACGAATCCACACTCAGCAATGACCAGGTGATTCATCTCTATCGGTCACCTGACGGAATAATCTGTATTGGAAATTTTCAGGGAGGAATAAATATTTTTGATCCTGAAAGCAAAACATTATCCCATAAACAATCCAGTATCGCACTTGAATTTGCCGCATTGAATTATTCCAATCCACAAAAAAATCAATATGCTTATAAACTGGAAGGGGTTGACTCAGAATGGAACTATATCGGGAACAGGCATTCAGTAAATTACACAAACCTTTATCCGGGTAATTATGTCTTTATGGTTAAAGGATCGAATAATGATGGCGTTTGGAATGAAGATGGTGCATCCCTGCGAATTACAATACTTCCGTCATGGTGGAAAACCTGGTGGTTCAACAGTATTTTTTATATATTGGTAACCGGACTGATCGTATTTTTGTATTTATTTGTAACAGCATTTCAAAGAAGACAACAGAAAAAACTTTTAATACTGGTTAAAGAACGTACCTGCCAGTTGGAAGAAGCAGCCAACATACTTGAGAAGCAACAGGAAGAAATAAAACTGCAGAATGAAAGACTGCGGGCTCAAAGAGACAAACTGGAAAATGCCAACAGGATCCTTCTTGAACAAAAACAGCAGATCCTTGATCAGAACAAAGAACTTGACAAACATCGTAACCGTCTGGAATTACTGGTTGAAGAGAGAACCACGGAATTAATAAGCGCCAAAGAAAAAGTTGAGGAATCAGACAGACTTAAGTCATCTTTTCTGGCCAATATGTCACATGAAATCAGAACTCCTTTAAATGCAATACTGGGTTTCTCCACATTAATTACCGCAAAAAAGATAAAAGATGACATAAAACGCGAAAAATATAATGCAATTATTCAGAATAGCTGTAATAACTTATTGAATTTGATCAATGATATTCTGGAGATATCAAAAATTGAATCCGGACAACTGGAACTTAATGTAAACGAAGTGTTGCTGAATGATGTGATCAATGATATGATCGGCGTCTTCAATCTGATCATGTTGCGGCAGGAAACAGTTCAAAACAAAAAAATACCATTAAAGATCAATATTGATAAAACAATACTAAAAACCCGCATCATTACAGATAAGCTAAGATTGGAACAGATTCTGACAAATCTTATCAGTAACGCAATTAAATTCACCTGTCAGGGCTACATAGAAATTGGATGTATGATCCTTCAGGATAAAAATATGTTACAGTTCCATGTTAAAGATACGGGTATCGGCATTAAGAAAATGGACCAGGAGTATATATTTGAAAGGTTCCGGAAAGTCGAACAGGATGAATCCCAGATGCAAAAAGGTACCGGACTTGGACTTACCATTTCAAAGCAACTGGTTCAAATGCTGGGAGGATCCATTTTTCTGACCTCAAAAACAGGGGAAGGTTCGATTTTCTATTTCACAATACCCTTAATAAAGTCCCATTCCGTAAGTCATCCGGATCGTACTATCTTGTATAATAATAAAGTGCCGGAATTTCAGAACTATCGGATTCTTATTGCAGAAGACGACGATTCAAATTATATATACATCAGACAATTGCTGAGAAGCACCCATGCAAAAATCATTCATGCGGTCAATGGCAGGGAGGTAATAAAAATTATAAAGAACCGTCCTGAGATTCATTTAATACTTATGGATATAAGAATGCCTGAGATGAATGGCATCAAAACTTTACACGAAATAAGAAAACTGAATATCAAAATTCCCGTAATTGCCCAAACTGCATATTCATTGGAGGATGAAGTGGATAATCTTATAAAAGAAGGATTTGATGATTATATATCCAAACCCATACAAAGTGAACATCTTTACAAAATATTGGGAAAATACCTGGATGGTAATTAGTCCCAAAACATGGCTGCATATAGTCCGGGAATGACAGCTTTAAACCGTATAGGCAGTTCGGGTTCATTAAGATACATTCCTGTAACAGGAATTATAATATGAAAGCTAAACCAAGCGGTCAACTGGTTATACTTGCCGGCCCTTCTTGTGTCGGGAAAAGTCCGCTGACCAGGGCACTTGCCAGATTCTATCCGGAATTATGGAAATCGTTGCAACCTCTTGTGTTATATAACAGTCGTGAGGCCAGACCCGGGGAGACAGATGGTGTCGACTATCATTTCCGCTCCAGAGACCAGATAGAAAGTCTGAAATCAAAGGAATATTTTGTTGTCATGAATGTTCGTGGTGATTTGCAAGCTCTGGATCTTAAGGAGTTATCAGCTTCATTGAGCAGAGGCAATGTTCTCTTTGAAGGTAATCCTTTCATTGGAAGGGTGTTGCATACACATTCGGCACTGTCCGGCATAAATCGTTTGAGTGTCTTTATGTCGCCGTTGTCCCGCGATGAGATCCTTTTTCTCAAGGCCGCAGAAAATGCTCTGTCCCTTCCCGACCTCATTACCGGTATCATGAGACGGAAATTGTTACGCAGGACACGAAAGCAAAAAGGCGAACTTTCTCTCAAAGATCTGGAAAATATTGAAAGACGTGCATCCAGCGCCTACCGTGAATTGCAGGATGCACATTATTACCACTACGTCATTCCGAATCATGACGGGGAAGACAGTGATAACTGGGATGCATTTTACTATCCCCTGGGTGATGCACGGCTGGCGTTGAAAACGTTCGTGGCATTGCTAAAAGGTCAGACACATGCATACGCAGAAATTTGGGAAGACGGCCTGATCCCCTAACAATTGCATCTTAAAATTTCACTTTATCGTTTCTTGAATAGCAAATTAAACAGAAACAAAATAATGATGGCTCCAATGGCACCGGTCAATATGACTCCAATCCATCCTGCGCCCAGACTGATACCAAGTTTACCCAAAAGCCAGTATCCGACAATACCGCCAAGAATTCCGACAATAATGTTTCCAATGATACCCAGGCCGCTGCCCTTGTAGATCAAACTGCCCAGCCAGCCTGCCACGGCGCCAATGAGAAGTGCTACAACAATATTCATTTTTTTGTGATTTAATTGATTGATAATTAATACAATCTTCCGATCATCCTAAAGGTAAGCAAAAGACAGAACAATTGCAAAAGATCGGTGTCATATGTTATTCCGTAGCGGACTGATCACTCTGTGACAACAAATTTTTCATAAAATGACAACAATTCCAGGTTAAACTTGTGTTCAACAGAAAGCCTGCTCAATTCTATCAGGGAATTTATATAATTGTTCTTTGCGGTATTCAGTGAATATAAGTCAATTAATCCGGATATGTATTTTTCTCTGGCAAAATCATATGATTTTTCATAAGCTTCAGCCATCATTTCTGTTTCATTGATTCTCTCAGCAAGCGAAAAGATGTCATTCTGAATATTCAATAATTCGGTTTTCAGCAACAGCACACGATATTCGGTTTCGATTCTTTTACTTTTAAGCTTCAACTCTGACAGCTTAATGTTTGACTTTTTCCGGAAGCTGTCAAATATTGTAAAAGATACAGTAAAGCCAATTTGTTTATATTGGTTATCTTTAAGTTGGGAACTTAAACCATATTTATCATTTTCAAAAATCGGATTGACGGCTCCTTTTAGATACCTGGAAGAAAGGGCTGCATTTATGATTATTTCCGGATAGATCTGATTCCTTTGCATTTGAAGTTCATATTCAAGCAAAGACTCCTTGCAGATTTCAACAACAATTACCACTGAATTTCTCAAAATATTTTCAATTATCCGGGACAAGTCTGAAACCCTTAAAGCCTGATATCTGCTTGTTGCAAGTGCGTCCGTAAAAATTATCGGATCATCGGATTCTTGCCAGTTCATAAGTTTTTTAAGGTTACTATATTCCTTTTCAAGTCCGGTTCTTAAGGAAATGATGTTTAACATTTCCTTTTTTTCCTGAGCCCGCATTTCAAATAAGTCACTTCTGGGCATTATGCCTGCTTTAATTTGCTCTTCCAGCTGTGTGATTTCATTTTGTGTCTTGAAATGGGTATTTTCCAGAATTTTAATGTCTGAATCAAATAACAGTATGTTATGGTAACTTTTAATTATCTCCAAACACAGGAAGAGCTTTTCCCTTTCCAATATAAGGTTTGAGATTACATAATCT
Source organism: Bacteroidales bacterium (assembly GCA_016935355.1). Classification (GTDB taxonomy): domain Bacteria; phylum Bacteroidota; class Bacteroidia; order Bacteroidales; family UBA10428; genus UBA5072. The sequence goes on along the minus strand of JAFGRC010000093.1, from coordinate 9,984 downwards.
GCATTGGAAGCTTTACTGTGATATAAATTATATAATCCCTGAAAAATTGTCAGGTCTGCGATGATCATTGCATTACCCTGTTGGATATCTTCACCGGACCAGGAATAGGTTTCAAGATTCAGGGATCTTCCTGAACTCATAAAATGGTTGTATTCTGTCCTTACCGAGGGTAAGTAAGCTAAATACGACTGGTTTAACCGGATCTTTGATTCTGATACTTCATTCAAATATTGAGCAAGTATAAGATTGTGTTCAAAACTGTAATCAAGACAATCATCAAGACTTAAATGTTTCTGGGCGGATAACTGTAAGCCTGAGTTCAGAAATAACAATAATGCAAACGGAATTCTCATTTTAACAATCAGCTTATCATACCATCAATTCTACCGGAACGGGAATTTGTTGTTTCCACATCGTGTAATAATGTGATTTGTTTTGTATTAATTCACGGTGATTACCTTTTTCAATAAGAACTCCATTTTTCATTACACAGATTCTATCTGCATGCATCACCGTGCTGAGTCTGTGGGCTATAATGATGATGGTCTTGTTCTGACTTTTCATAACATCAATCGCTTTTTTTATATATTCTTCCGAGGAAGAATCAAGGGCGGAGGTAGCCTCATCAAGTATCAGTATTTCCGGATCATGGTACAATGCCCTGGCAATAGCAACTTTCTGACGTTCACCACCCGATAATGACACACCGTGTTCACCCAGGTAACTGCCAAAACCACCGGGAAGACCCTCAATAAAACTGCGAATGTTCAAAAAGTCACATACATCAACAATGCGTCTCATGTCAGGCTCAAATGAGCCAAAGGCTATATTCTCAATTACCGAACCTGCAAAAAGTTCTATTTTCTGAGGCACAATACCGATCAATCTTCTGAGACTGTTGTTCTCGATGTGCTGCAAATTATATCCTCCGATTTCAATGGAACCGGATTGTAACGGATAGAGCTTTTGAATCAATGAAACCAGAGAGCTCTTGCCTGAACCGCTTTCACCTGCAAATGCAGTGGTTATTCCCTTTTTAATTTCCAGGTTCAGATTATGAAACACCTGGACCCGGGTTCCATATCGAAAGGAAACGTTTTTAAAGTGTATGTCACCAATAAGTTCTTTTTTAAAGATGATTTTAGGCTTACTTTCTTCCTCCCGCTCCAGGTCCATGATCTGAAAAAGTCTGTCGGCAGCTATCAGTGCATCCTGTATGATCCGGTTATAACCAATAAGCTGTGACAAAGGGGCTGTTATATAACCCAATAAGGCATAGAATGACAGCAATTTGCCCGGGGTCATATTCTGACCGGCAACGAGTATGGAGCCATACCATAAAATCCCGATGGTCAGAGTACCGGCAATAAATTCAGATGCATTAACAGAAATGATTGAGCTTTTTGCTGATTTGTATGTTGTTTGTAATAACCTGATAAACCGGGTTTCTGATTTGAAATTTGCAGAATATTCCGTCCCGAATTGTTTGATTGTTGCGATACCGTTTAATGACTCAACAAGATGAGATTCCAGATCTGCTGCATGCTCCATGATCCTGCGTAAAAGAAACCTGTTGAGTTTGTTAAACAGAATATAAACTGCCGTGTAAAATGGTATACCTGTCAAAACAACAAGGGTAAGTTTCCATGAAAAAACAAACATAAGTCCCAGTGTAAACAATACAATAAAGAAATTTACCACAACATCCAGTGAAATATTATTGATAAACGACCGGATTTTTACAGCATCATTTATTCGTGATATGATTTCACCAACCCGCATGGTATCGAAGAAACGCTGAGGCAATGTGAGAAGGTGCCTGTAATAACCAAGGATCAGGACGGCATCAATCTTCTGTCCGGTCTTTAAAGCAAAAATGCTTTTCATAAAATTAATGTAAACCTTCAGGATCAGAATTGCAATCATTACAATACTCATCAGGCTCAACAGATTTAAATTGCCATCCGCCAGTACATAGTCAACAATATTTTTAACATAAATGGAAGTGGATAAGCCTAATAAGCTATAAATGGCAGCCCCGAACAATGCCTGTGTCATTACGGTTTTATGAGGGGCCAAAAGATTCATAAACCTTTTTCCGAGTGCCTTTTTTTCGTTTTCAGGTTTAAATTCCTCAGAGGGCATCAGCAATAATATAACTCCGGTCCATTCCTTCTTAAACGATTGATGTGGCTTTTTATGGAGCTGGCCATCGGCAGGATCCATCAACAGTACATATTTCTTGGTAATACCGTAGAGCACCACGAAATGATGAAGCAAATCTTTTATGATAACATGCAGAATAGCAGGTTTTGGAATCTTATATAAACTGTCAAAAGGACCTTTCACACCCTTCGCTGAAAATCCAAGTTTTTCCGATGCTTCAATTAATCCCAGGACATTTGTCCCGTGTGTGTCAGTGGAAGACCATTGCCGTATGCGCGCCACCGGAATCTTCAGGTGGTAATATGCCGCGACTGATGCAAGACATGCTGCCCCGCAATCAGTAATATCGTGTTGTTTGATTTTGATCCTTTTTGTCATGCTGTATTTCCACAAAGATCAAACTGCCGGGGACAAAACCTCCGGCAGTTTTTGAACCTGTTATAAACCTGAATTTTTCTTAAAACTTTTCCGAAACCAGTCTTCTTACCGGATTCAGCCAGTCATCAGACTTTTGATACAGCATTTGGAAAAGTGAACGTTTGGATATCATGAACCTTGCATTTACCGTCATGCCCTTCATAATATTTCCTTTAACGCCATTTTTTAGCACCAGATAATCTTTGACCAATCTGCATTTAATATTAAATACCGGCATATTGTCAACAACGATATAATCATCGGATATGTCCAAAATTGTAGCCTCTATTGTTCCCCATTGGTTATAGTTAAAAGCATCAACTTGTATTTTCGCAGTTTGCCCTTCATGTATGTAACCGATATCCTTTGCCGCAACATAAACCTCTGCGATTTTCTCCGATTCAGGACTGATTACTGCAATTGCCTGGCCGGCCTGCAAAATACTTCCGACATAAATACCTGAGAATTCTTCTATTGATCCCGAAACAGGAGAAGTAACTGTATAAAATCGTTCCTGATTTATTATTTCCTCAATTTGTTTTTCCAGTTCTCTCTTTTTGGTTGAATATTCAACCAGTTCAGCTTTCCATTGTGCAACCTGGGCAGTTTTCAATATGCTTTTTTCCTTTTCAAGTTGTTTGAGGTTAAAAACCAAATCATCATATTCCTTTGCCGGGATGATTTCTTTTTCGTAAAGATTCACATAACGTTCTATTTCTTTGTTCGCTTTTTCAATTTTGTGATCCAGTCCGTCAACTTTTTGCCTGAATGAATTAAACTGGACCTGATACAAACCGGAAACCGGATATTGGTTTTTTGAACCGGTCAATTTTTGAAGGTCGTTGACAAAAAATTGCACTTTCTCAAGTTCATTCTGAAGAAATACCAATTTACTGTGAAATATATCCTGACTGAGTGTCAGCATAGTATCCCCTTTATTAATGAATTGTCCTTCCTGAACATAAATTGATGTTACGAGTTCCGGATAAAGCGCCTTTATTTCGGTCTTTTCCGAAAGTGGACGGATTATGCCGCGTCCCTGGATTGAAATGGAAACCTTGATGATTGGCAACAGGACAACTGTCAATACTATGATTAATACCGTTGCCAGATAAACTGATGTGCCACGGACGGTATTGGAAGCAAGGAAGCTTTCTTTAGTCAGGTGATGTTCTTCCAGATTGAGGATATCATCTGTCATTCCGGTTTGGGTTAATTTTACAATACTTTATTGCTTACAAACAAAAAACTATGCTAAAAGTCCTGCAAGATTTGTTTGGATCTGTTGCTTAAAAATAATTCCCGTTTATGCAATAATCTTGCACAAAGAAACTTTCCTTAAAAAATATCTTAATAAACTGGTCCGTTGCAATCTGACGGAATAGTAAAAAGAAACATAAAATGGTTACTTGGCAAGCATCAGAGTATTCAACTCATTAACCATGAACAGTTAATCAGGTCTGTTTGGGATAACCTCCATCCGTATGAAGTGTTGGGCATATCTTTTATATCAGGAAGGGTATAAATCTTTTACTTCTCTTCATATATTCAATGTACCTGTCACCAAAGAAAGCAATACATTCCTTTTCATCAAATATGGCAGTAAGATTAAGAAATGCCGTTGACAAAATACTTACGGCCAATAATTCATGCGTCGGATTTTTCAGGCAAATTCCCCATGTCAGAAAGAGTAGTGACGAATAAAGCGGATGTCTGATATATCTGAAAATACCCTTATCAATTAACGCTGTAGTCTGCTCAAATTCATAAAGTGTTTTTTCATTCCTGCTTTTCAAAGGTTTTCCTTTACTTTTAATAAGAATCACTCCAACAACGACCAGGTACAGTGCAATCAATAAGAAGATCCATGAAAATATCTGTCTGATGGAAAATGGATTATCAAACCAGTACTTATAATTGGAAGCAAAAAGCCAAACAATACATTCCCAGCTGAAGAATCTGTAGAAACCGTGACTTTTAAAATTGAATAAAGTTTTCCATGAGATGATTACTATGGGGATACTGAACATCACAAAAACTATAATTCTGTCCATTTGTTTTCGCTAGAATGGATACTCAATTGAAGGAACCTTGAACCAATACCGAAATTACATGGTTCAGTTGTTACCGTTGTTGCATTATTGTTTTCACATTATTTCAGAATCTTCTTGTATTCTGTTATCTTAATTACATCTCTGATCTGTTCCTTTATGCTTACACTGGTTATCAAAGGGATCAACCTGCCAATGGATTTACCGTGGACATAACTTTCCTTAATTTTTTCATCAATATCCATTTCTGCAATACCTTAAGAATTTTTTTTAGTGAAATAAAAAGTAGTTTTAAAGAATTTATCCCAGACAGATAACCAAAAAATCGTCTTCTTTTTGTAACACACTTTACACAACCATGCATTCCCGTCCTTGTAATAATTCCATTTGGGATCCAATCCAAAATTTTCATCCGTTATGATCTCCATTAATTCTTTAAATATCAGGTAAATATCTCCCAATGCAATAGCCAGAACTTCTTTTAAAGGAGATACCTGTTGTTCTCTTAATAATAATGTTTCTATCTTCATATTGTTGGCGTATATTATTGAATTCCTTTTCTTTTGCTGCTTGAAATTCATTTTTCAGCAATAACCAGCATCTCAAAATCTTCTGTCGTTAGTTTGTCATTTCTTGAGAAAGCACCAAGTTTTGCACCAAAAATGTCTATTTTCTTATATTCGAGAGATTTTAACATCCATGTTATCTCACTGGGTACATAGTACCTTTCATTGCATTCAAGCTCCTTTTTAGTCCCGGAATCATCAACTATAGTGGTAATATTGTAATCCCGAAATGTCATTAAATCAAACGTATTGCTGCGATAGGTTGCATTACCTTCATCGGTCGTGGTATCACAAAATTCTTCGACAGAATGATACAATGGGAACAATCCGTTTAATGTTGTAAAAATGAATTTGCCTTGTTTTTGAATCGATTTTGTAACATTCTTAAGTATTTCATAATTCATTTCATCAGTTTCCATTAATGGGAATCCGCCCTCGCAGATCATAATGGCAACATCAAACTCGCCTTCAAAAGGTAAATTTCTTGCATCATGCTTTAAAAAATCAATTTTAAGGTTTTGTCTTGCGGCTTTTTCTCCTGCTTTTGCCAGTTGAGTCTCGGATAAATCAATACCCGTTACGGTATATCTTCTTTTTGATAATTCAATCGAATGTCTCCCTGTGCCACATCCGACATCCAACAATTTTAATGACTTGTTGAAGTTCAGTTCTTTTTCAATAAAATCGCATTCACCAACGGTCCCCCGGGTGAAACTTTCCTGATCGTATGTTTCACCGTAGTTCTCAAAAAGTATCTCGTACCATTGTTTCTTGTTCATGTTCCCTTTTTTTAAATCCGGTTTCCAATTTTTTTTTACTGTAATGATTTTGGACTGACCGCTTATATTTTTTAAAGTTAACTATTTCCAATTTGCATTATGGTGAAAACCTGACGTTCGTATTCCGGTAAAGTTTGAATTTTAATAATGATCCTTCCAGTTCCACCATTTCAATAATTCCGGATTGTGATCGTCATGTTCTGCAAAATATACGGCACAACGAAATACATATAATACACAAGGATCTATTCTGGTCTTGCGTTTTTTACATAAATCATCGTATAATTTCTGAGGATCTTTATGAACCAGATCACTTGCCCTGCTGATTCCAATATCTCTTAAATCTTTAGCTATACTTTTTCCGATTCCCGGAACAGCTTCAAGGTCATCACTTTTCTTATCTCCCTTGTTGGTCATGATCCACGAAGGTTATTAATTCTATTTTGAATTGATTGTTGATATTCCAACTCTGTAATATTCGGGTCTTTTAAATTAACAAACATTTTGCATGGTAAATCATCACAAGCTCCGCAATTGCGGAATTTCTTCTGATTCATTGAACAATCGTATAAAGAACAGGTACCTGTTGCTGTAGTTTCATATGTCCAGAAAGGTTTCCCTTTCATGGTGAAACAGCTCTGACATTCCTTACTAAAGAATGAGCATTCATTGCTTATCAATTCGCATGCGGAAATTCTCATAATATTGAATTTTTTGTCGGACCAGATTTTTTCTTTGCCGTCCTAAATTTCTATATATAGTCAGTCCCGAAACAGATCATGATTGGTTATATGCAAAAGCGCGTAACATAATTTTTCAGTCATTCATAGATGGCATATGTTCCCGGGAGAAAGACTTAATACGGTATCATTTATTAAAGAAATATATCTATAAATTCAGCAGCGGAAACCTGATTTCTGTTTTTAATTGTTCTCTTTCCATCAGAGAAGCTCGTTACCGCACACTGTTTATATACCGTGCAGTTTCCCGTTTTATCAGGTGAATACCCCCTGCATACCCGTAACACATCTGGAGATATTTCGTCAATGAGCACAATTTTACCGTCCCCGTATTTCAATCTGCCCAATTCAAACTTACCATCAATGACATGGAGATTATTTGATTCAAATTCTTCAGTAACAATTTCTGCAATATTCTTAACAAGTTCAACGCTCCGTTCGATTTCTTCTTTTGTCATAGCTCCCGTTGCCTCCAATGCTTCCATTGTAATCAGGATGTCGGTGTCGCCCTTTGTCCATGCTTCAACTACTTTGTGAAGATTTCTGCACGGTCTTACAAAAGGATACCTCCTCCAGAAACTCCCTGTTGCATTATTTCTCCATGTGAACTCAAGATTCAACAGAGGAGCTGATCCGGGAAATTCCGGTGATTCCACCGGCATGCGCAACGGGAAGGCCGGCTCCACAATCATTTCATTTTCATTAATAGTATCGATGTAATGTGAAGGGATGGCCTTCTCTTTCAGCAATTTAAAGAAATGAGTGGCAAACCTGCAGGCAATTGCCCCTTTCCCGGGAATACTGCCTACAACAGTATCATAGCCGGGATCAAATACTACTTTTCCGTTTTCAATATAGCCTGTTGCTTTATCGGTGAATACAAATCGGTATTTTCCCGCATAAGGCCCTTCTGTTATATTGAAAACATCTTTGGATTTTCCGCGGTAGACAAGGTTTTTTTCTGCCATGAGATGAATTTTTTTCCTTTGTATTGAATAAGGTAAATATACGTTTCCATATCCATTTTGCAAATCATTTTGATGGGTTTCCCGTTTTTTTCAATGCTTTTAATGATATTGCATCCCGTAACCGCATATATCCTGTGATCTCTAGTGTACTTTACTGTCACCAGGAATTTAGTATTCACTAATTTAAGAATAACGCTCAGGAAATCTTTAATTAAACCACAGTTGTCAGCGAGCAGAAGTATCCATATTGTGCCTATGATATCGATATTATAAGATTTTACAATCCTTCTGCCTTTTGTCTCTTCTATAATTAGTGTTGAATCCTTTATCTCTAAAGCAAGTGCAATCGAACTTGCTTCTCCTTTGTCCAAATTTCTTTCAATCTCAGACTGTTTCTGTTTATCCTTAACTTCTAATAGAATAATTCAATCTGGCAGTTTTTTACCAAATTCATCTTGAACCTCCCTGGCATTATAATTTCCTTATATAGGTCTTTCAGAATACCGAGTAGCTCAATATTTCTGAGTGCTATTAAGCAACTGGTATCAGAAATAATCATTCTATACATTTATAAGACTTTCAAGATCATCGACGTTCTCTCCAAATATTGAAATACCATATTTGCCTACATTCTCAAGTAACTCTTTTTCCCGTTTTGTGCGCGACGTGAACGCTGTTTTTTTTAATTGACTGATTAACAGAGATTAAGTGTTTTATAATGTGCTAATTTGGGTGCTGCAAGTTATATTTGCAGTGTGTTTATCAGGAAAAACAAGAATCGCAGCGGCTCCGTCAGCATCCAAATCATTCAAAAAACAGGAAGACGGAATAAAGTTCTACAGACGTTAGGTTCTGCCAGGACTCAACGAGAGGAAGCACTATTGTTATTATTGGACAGAACAGAGATGGAGCGCATGTAGGGCATGCAAAGCCTCTTTGTTGAGCATGATGATGCGATTGTCGATAATTTTGTTGATAGCATTGGCAATGATAATTTGCAAGTTGTTGGTTCCGAATTGATTTTAGGAAAGATTTACAATCAGATCGGTTATCCTGATGATGGAGGGAATAATTTCTTTAAAATTTGGTATTGTGCCGTTTGGTATATCCGGGAAGCAAGCTTAAGACGGTTGAGTATTTTACAAGACATTTAAATCTGGATGTTAGCGTTTATTCCATTTATCGATTTCTGGATGAGCTACATTCGAAACTCAAACCAAGCATCGAAGAAATAACTTTTCACTACACACGAAAGATCCTGAGAGGGAAAACAGGTGTCGTATTTTATGATATGACCACCCTGTATTTTGAAGCCTCCGAGGAAGATGACTTTCGGATAACAGGTTTTTCAAAAGATGGGAAACACCAGCACCGCAAATCATTATTGGACTGCTGGTTGGCAGTCATGGTTATCCTATGGGTTATGAAATATTTGAAGGGAACACATCGGAGTCTAAGACCTGGATTCCGGTACTGGAATCATTTCAAAAGAGATTTGAACTGGAAAAACCTATTGTAATAGCCGATACAGCTCTTTTGTCACAGCAGAATATCGATGCCCTGAAAGCGGAAGGATACCAATACATTTTGGGAGAAAGGCTTAAAAATGAAAGCGATGAAGTAAAATCCAGGATATTAGGCCTGGATATTAAGGAAGGATATCCGGTGCAATTGCAGCACCCAAACAGAAGGTTAATTATAACATATTCATCTCCTGACTTGTCCACCCTTTTTGGTTTAAGAAACATTGGCGTTGCTAATCAGTTGATTACAGAGATAAAATCTTAAATTTGTCGCACTAAGGCAAATTTATGCTGCGCATCAGAGTAGTCAAAACAGCATCTGGGGCTAGTGTAGTACAAATAGTTTGCTATAGAAATCGTAAACGTTTTGCATTTAAGCATATTGGTTCGGCAAGGAGTAGTCAGGAATTGAAGTCGCTGAAATTGGTCGCTCAAGATATGACTAAGAATTTCGATCCAGAAATTCCATTATTTGAAGAGGCTAAGCTTGATAATTTACTGTATCTGGATATGACCGAGTTTTTAGGGGTGTATTCTACTTTTCTCTATGAGGTCATTAAAGGCCTGATCTCTCAGATTGGCCTGGACAAGATCAAGCAACATCTGCTTGTTGATTTGGTTGCCATTAGGGTCGTGGAGCCAGCTTCAAAGCTGCGTTCAATAGAGCTTTTGGATACCTATTTTGGAATAAAACACAGAAGGCAGAGTTATTATCAGTCGGCTCCGCAATGGCCTGTTCTGAAGGATAAAATTGAACGCATAGTTGTTGAGTTT
>JAFGRC010000016.1 GCA_016935355.1 Bacteroidales bacterium | reverse complement strand
TTTTCATCGTCAAAGTCAAGAATAACGACCTGCAGTTTCTGGTCAAGTTCCACAATTTCTTCAGGATGGTTGATACGGCCCCAGGAAAGGTCGGTAATGTGAATCAAACCATCCACTCCACCCAAATCAATAAATACTCCGTATGAAGTTATGTTTTTAACGGTACCCTCCAGGATCTGTCCTTTTTCCAGTCTGGCAATGATCTCTTTCTTCTGCTGTTCCAGTTCGGCTTCAATCAATGCCTTATGCGAAACGACAACATTTTTAAACTCGTGGTTGATCTTAACCACTTTAAATTCCATTGTTTTGCCAACGTAAACATCATAATCCCTGATGGGTTTTACATCAATCTGTGAGCCGGGCAGGAAGGCTTCAATTCCGAATACATCCACGATCATGCCGCCTTTTGTCCTGCATTTTATATAACCTTTAATAATTTCATCCTTTTCAAGGGCTTCATTCACACGGTCCCAGGATTTCAAAGCGCGTGCCTTTTTATGTGAAAGGAGGAGCTGCCCTTTCTTATCTTCCTGACTTTCAATATAAACCTCGACCTTATCTCCTACTTTCAGTTCGGGGAAATACCGGAACTCGTTCAGGCTTACAACGCCTTCAGATTTATAACCGATATTGATCACCACCTCACGTTTATTCATTGAGATCACTGTACCTTCAACAACTTCGTTCACCCTGACAGCACTCAGCGTATCATCATACATTTTTTCCAGTGATGATTTATCAAGTTCTGACTGATAGTCGCCATCTTTATACTTGTCCCAGTCGAATGACGGGTCTGATTCAATATTTTTATCAACAACCGCGCTGCTGTCAGCATCTGCATTTATGTTTATTTCCGGAAGTCCGGTTCCCTGTATTGTTTCTACTTCATCAACATCCACATTATTTTCTTCCGGTTTTTCCGCTTTTTCTGAAGCCATATTCTTTTCATCCAATTCCGGACGCACCTGATCCTCCTCAGTATTCCCTTCTCCTGTTATCTCTTCTCCTGCTTCCTGTTGATCCGTAATTTCATCAGATGTTCCGTCGATAAACCTTTCCTGTTTCTCTTCACTTTCAACAGTCTGTTCTGCGGACTGCTCAGGATATTTTTCATTGTTTTCAACCATTAAACTATAAAATTAAAAATTAATAAGTTAGACATTATGCTGTAAATTCGAGGTGCAAAGCTATAATATTCTGTAATAAAAAACTAAAGATATCAAAAAAAATGATGGTTCAGTAACTCGTCTTTCTGAAGATAGTACTGAACTGAAACGTAATCAAAATTTACATGTAAAATTTTTTTTTTCCACTTATACATAGTATATTAGGAACCTATTTAAAAATAACAATTCTAACTGAAAGGGATAAACTATGAAAAAACAAAGAAAAGCTCTGGTTTCCAGACGTCAGTTTCTCGGTTCATCTGCTGCAGCAGCGGCTGCGTTATCAGTCGTTCCGTTAACCTCCCAGTGTACGACCGCACCACCGCCAGCGGCTACCGGTATCGGTTTGCCCAATTCAAAATTCGGTGGTGTGCAGATCGGAACCATAACATACAGTTTCCGTAATATTGATCCGGGAATTGAAGGAACACTCAAAGCTTGTGTTGAATCCGGAGTCAGCTCTATCGAGCTCATGTCCAATGGTATTGAGGAATGGTGCGGTGCACCGGCAGTTGTCAGGGCTCCGAGAAGACCCCAGCAGCAACCTCAGGGAGCAGCACCAGCCGGAGCAGCGCCAGCCGGAGCACCTCCGGGAGGTATGCCAGGCGGGCAGCAACAACAGCAGACTTACACGGATGAAGAATATGCCGAACTGGAAAAGCAGGCTGCCGAATCCCAGGAAGCTTTGAGGCAATGGCGCCTTTCTGCACCCATGGATAAGTTTACCGAGCTTGGGCAGATGTTCCGGGATGCAGGCGTGAACATCCATATTGTGAAGTGGTCTCCTACCAACTGGTCTGAAGAAGAAATTGACTATGCATTTAATACAACCAAAGCGATTGGTGCACAGGGAATTACTGACGAATTAAGCCAGAATGCCGCTGATGTTCTCGGTCCGATTGCTGAAAGACACGGCATGTTTGCCATCATGCACAATCATATGCAATATGCACAGGAAGGTTTCAGTGCAGATCCGATGCTGGCAGTGTCGCCTGCCGTAATGCTGAATTTCGATTGCGGCCACTATTTCGGCTCAACCGGTTTGAATCCGTGTGATTTTATTGAAAAATACAACGACCGCATCTTCAGCATACACCTGAAGGACAAGACCGGTCCCAATACGGATCCACCAAACACAAACCAGGTATGGGGACAGGGCGAAAATCCGCTCGAAGAAATATTGTTGCTGGTGAAAGAAAAATACCCGCACATCCATTGCGACATTGAACTGGAATACCGGATTCCTGCATGGTCAACATCCGTTAAGGAAGTTAGGACCTGCGTGAATTATGCACGCAACATCCTGATCTGATAAATTTCTGTCATATGATAAGATAAAACAAGCAGTTTAATAAAACCCCACAGTACAATACCTGCGGGGTTTTTTAATGATATTTTTCATCAATAATTTCATTATAAACTTATTATTTATACCTTTATGATATATATTGATGTATTCGGTAACCTATTAAACATTCTATTTAACTAATAATTAAAACCTAATTATGAAAGAAAACAACCAATCAAAATTCCGTGTATCCAGGAGGAAATTCCTGGGTACTTCTGCGGCTGCAGCAGCCGTGGTATCTGTAGGATCATTAAACTACCGGTGCACGCCGGCTCCTCCGCCGCGTGCAACAGGTACCGGCGTACCCAACTCCAAATTCGGAGGAGTCCAGATCGGGGCGATTACATATAGTTTCCGCTCGATGGAAGCCGGGATCGACAATATTTTAAAGTATTGCGTAGAAGCAGGATTGAGCTCCGTTGAGCTGATGTCCAGCGGCATCGAGGATTGGTGCGGTGCACCCGAGGTATTCAGGGCTCCGAGACGTCCCCGGGCTGTTCCGGAGGGACAGCCACAGCCGGAACCGGAATATACCGAGGAAGAATATGCCGAATTTGAAAAACAGCAGGCTGATTCCGAAGCGGTTTTGAGAGAGTGGCGCAAAACAGCTCCGATGGATAAATTTACCGAACTCGGACAGATGTTCCGCGATGCAGGCGTAAACATCCACATCGTGAAATGGTCGCCCGGAAACTGGCCGGATGACGATCTCGATTATGCATTCAGGGCAACACAGGCTATTGGAGCAAAAGCCATAACAAATGAACTTGGTGACGAAGCCGCACAAAGGATGGGGCCTGTAGCAGAGAAATATGGTATGTATGCCGCTTTCCACAACCATATGCAATATGCAGAGGAAGGTTTCAGTGCCGATCCTTTCCTGGCATACTCTCCGGCCAACATGCTGAATTTCGATTGCGGCCACTATTTCGGCTCAACCGGTTTGAATCCGTGTGATTTTATTGAAAAATACAA
>JAFGRC010000092.1 GCA_016935355.1 Bacteroidales bacterium | reverse complement strand
TCCGATCAGGGTTTTTATCTGGGTGAACATGGCTGGTTCGACAAGCGGTTCATGTATGAAGAATCATTCAGGACACCTCTGCTGATACGCTATCCGAAGGAAATAAAGCCCGGTACCGTGATCGATGACCTGGTGCAAAACCTCGATTTTGCACCTACTTTCCTCGATTATACAGGGATTGAAACTCCCGAAGAGATGCAGGGAGAATCGTTCCGGGACCTGGTTGCCGGTAGAACCACCCAGTGGCGCGATGCAGTATTGTACACCTATTATGAATATCCATCCATCCACCAGGTAAAACGGCATTACGGAATATCAACCCAAAGGTATAAGCTGATGCATTTTTATTATGACATCGACGAATGGGAAATGTACGACCTGGAAACCGACCCAATGGAAATGCAGAATATTTACGATGATCCTGCTTATGCCGACATTCGGGAAATCCTGCATAAAAGGCTTGAAGATCTGCGCGAATACTACGGAGACAGTGATGAGCTGAATGATCATTACCTGAAAGCTTACCTTGATCAGCGGGCTGCAAGGTAATCCGTTCCGGAAACCAGGTGATAACGAAATAAGCATTGTAACATTGGCAAAATATAGATTATGAGATCAACATGTTACGCTGTTTTTATGCTGCTGCTTTTCCACTCAGGTTTGGGTGCCCAGAAACCCAACATCCTCCTCATCATTTCCGACGACCTGAATACCAGAATTGGTCCTTACATGAATATTGACAAACACACGCCCCATCTCGACAGGCTGGCTGACGAGGGAGTGCGGTTCGCTCACGCCTATTGTCAGTATCCGTGTTGTGGTCCTTCGCGGGCTTCTTTTATGAGCGGTTTGTACCCGGAAACCAATGGCGTTTTGACCAACAACGACCAGCCGGGAAGCTACAAAAAAGAAACACCGGCACTGGCAAACCATCCTTCAATAGCCGGATTCTTTCGCGAAAACGGTTACTTTACTGCCCGGGTTTCAAAAATTTATCACATGGGTGTTCCCGGCGGTATCGAACGTGGGGAAACGGGCGGGGATGAACCTGATTCGTGGGATTATGCATACAACATAATGGCCAGCGAAACGACGGGCCCAGGTAAACTGGAACTGCTGTCGCCCAAAAATCAGCATTATGGCTCCAATTTTGCCCGGATGATAATTCCCGATGAGCTTGAAGAAACCCAGGCCGATTACATGGCCACAACCCAGGCGATTGCCATATTGGAAAACCGGGCAGGGAAAGTGCCGGAGCATGGGACAAATAAGCAGCGTATCAAGAAAGATGCTCCGTTTTTCCTGGCTGTGGGTTTTGTCAGACCACATGTGCCGCTTATTGCACCCGAAAACTGTTTTGCTCCCTACCTGGAAAGCGAAGTGGTTCTGCCTCCGCTGAAAATCGGGAAAAATGTCCCGGGACAGGCTTTACGCCAGCAAAACGAAAAGCTTTTCGGTATGGACGAACTGCAAAAACGCCGGACAATCAGTGCCTACATGGCCAGCGTACGCTTTATGGACCAGCAGGTGGGCCGGCTCCTGGAAACCCTCGACCGGCTGAAGCTAAGGGAGGAAACCATTGTCATCTTTTTGTCAGACCACGGTTACAACCTGGGTGAACACGACTGCTGGTCAAAGATAAGCCTTTGGGAAGGCACCGTTCGTACACCGTTGATAATTTCGGTACCAGGATATGAAATCAATTATGGCACTACGTGTACCGCCATTACCGAACTGATCGACCTCTATCCCACGCTCACCGAATTGTGTGGTTTTGACGGCAAGGAGCCAGCCATATTGCAGGGTAAAAGCCTGGCGGGTTACCTCAACGGAGAAAAAGAGACAGACAAGGATGCGTCTGCATTCACCATTTCATATCAGGGAGGTGATGCCACCCTTCGAACAGAAAGCTGGAGATATACCCGCTGGGGTGAAAACATTGAACAGGGGAATGAAGAATTGTACGATCATCAGAGTGACCCGGAGGAGTCTGTCAATCTTGCAGCCTATGCAGAATTCAAAAGCGTCCTGGAAGATATGAGACACAAATTTGAACTGGCAAGGGAAAAAGCAAGATCAGGATTAAAATAAATGAAAAATATATGAATGGGAAAATCAGTGTTATTAAGTCTTATTGCATAGGCCGGAACGATTACGGTAAGTCCGTAGTACCTTTAGTCCAGTCAACAATTACTTTAACCAAATCATCCTTTACATTACTAAAACCGTGGTTTGTATTAAAGACTTTAATATCGACCTTTTCTGATTTCAACTTATTAAGCTGCCTGTACAAAGGAAGAAGATGTTCCTCGATCAGGGCAGTAGTGTCAAACCAACCTGCAACAAATAAGATTTCCCGATCCGTTAGTTTTTCAGCATTCTTTACAAGATCGTAATAGTCAACATTTAAGATTAGAGAATCATTGTAGTGATGGAAATATTCTACATCCAGCTTAATTGGGCCATTTGGGATAAAAGAACCAGCTATGCGTTTTTCAAATGTATCACGGTATACAGGATCAGATTTCATTTTTTTGATGTCAACGGAATAATCATACCCGCCTATCGAAATGATCTTCCTTATCTCCGGATGGTAAAGAGCGGCTGTCAGAGCGGATGCGCTTCCAAAACTATATCCACATAAAACTATGTTTGAGGGATCAATTTCAAATTGCCGAACTGTTTTTTCTTGCTTAAGTAAGTCTATTGCAACGACTATATCGTGAATGCAGTTTTCATTATTAAAAACTCCTTCACTGCTAAAGCTTCCCTGATAATTGAAAACCAGAATTTTAATGCCAGCGGCATTTAGCTTTGCAGCCAAACCAAGCGGACTTTGGTCGTTACCCGGGAAACCGTGAACCAAAACCAAAGTCGGTGAATATTTGTCATTTGTGGTATAAAACATGGCATTCAGCTTATTGCCATTGCTTACCAGGTCAACCTTTACCGGAGCTGACTGTGACAATAAACAGAAACAATGGGGAATCAACAAAAGGATTAGAATTAGTAAACTTCTGGCTGTTTTCATCTCGGGCGTTTTGATATTGGTACAAGTTACGCCAGGGGAAAAGCAAAGTCAAATAATTCATAGTCACATTTTGGTTCTCAAAGACCAGGGGAAATTCACTAAATCTTGTACCTGTGTATAGGCAGGAAACAGAAATGCACTGTTTTCGGTAAAATGAAGCACTGGAAGGATGACAGGATGGAATGTAAAATATATGAAGCAAATTTAATTTCAGACTGCAATCTTTCTTGTGCAAAACATATATAATAGCTTTTTTTTGTAGCTTTAAGGAGAATTATCCATCATACTAATTTTTCCGGACAACAGAGGGAACCTCTTTGTGGTTCGGAAATAACGCAAACCGAAACGTAAGAGTCAACACACAACGGATGCCAGGGACAAGGTCCCGATTATTCAGAAAGCTGCATTTGGAGCAGGCCACCTGGTAAATAACCTTATGCCCGGGGCACTTGGTATCTTCATGTTCTTCCTGCTCACCGCTTTTGGAATGGATCCTCTACTTGCAGGACTGCTGGGTGGTCTTCCAAGGTTATTTGATGCATTAACCGACCCAATTATGGGATTCATATCGGATAATACCAAATCCAGGTGGGGGCGAAGAAGACCTTACATTTTTGTGGGGGCAATAGTGAGCGGTCTGCTCTTTGCCCTCCTGTGGCAACTCGATCCGGAGAATTCGCAAATGTACAACTTCTGGTATTTCCTCGGTTTTTCTCTCTTATACCTTATCGGCAATACCATTTTTGCAACACCGCTTATC
>JAFGRC010000091.1 GCA_016935355.1 Bacteroidales bacterium | reverse complement strand
CTTTTCAAAGTACATCCCTCTTTATTTCTTATTCGCCGCCAGGTGTTTCAGTTACGAATCCCTTTTCAACGAAAAAAGATCCTGTCCCAGTGAACCGGGTTCAGTCCTCAAAAGCGGACTTTTAAGATCATCGGAGCCGCTGTCATAACCTGCATCCGGTACAATACTCCCTTCCGGTGTTGTACGGATCGGAAACTTAAATCTTTTAATGGTCTTGTTCCTGAAGCGCACCGACCACATGATGGTATCCGTACTGCGCATGGGTTGAACCACAGCACCAAGCGGCATGAAATCGGCATATCCCCTGACTTCGATGGCTTGTGTGGGACAGATCTTCACGCAACTGTAGCATTCCCAGCACATATCCACAGCACGGTTGTACGCTTTATTCTTTTCTTTATCAAGAACCATCAGGTCGTTCGGACAAACATACTGGCATGCTGTTTTATCCAACGCCTTGCAACCGTCACATTTTTCAGTTATTACAAAACTTGGCATGGTAACAGGTATTACGTGTTATCAACAAACATAGTAAAATATTTATTGCATTCAAATATTTAAATATGTATCCTCCTGCCACAAGATCCTCAAACCGTTACTTAACGGTAATGTTATGCGGTTGATTGGCTTTCCCGGAGTTAATATCCCTGTATATCCGGTTCAAATGTATTGCCGGCTGTATTTTCAAATCTCATGCCATACGAATTGAATACCGGCATAAAACCTCCTATGCCGGTTAAAATGATCGATTTTACAAAATATCTTCTGGATTCCCGTTTCAATAAATTTTCAAATGATATTTCCTTTTTGCCATCCTGTCAACATGAACAAAATTTCGGCCCGGCAGCAATTATTAGAATTGGTGAAATCAAAAACTGAAAATCAGGACATGAACAAAAGCATTCAGCAATTTCTTGTTTATCCTTATTCACTTTTGGGATACAAGATTTCTTTAGCCTGCTGTCTGCTCCACCACAACAATGCAGAAATTACCAGTGCAAGAATAGCTGGTAAAGCAGTAAACCAGACATTCCCGGCTTCCATTGTAAGCCATGCCCATAACAGGGCAATACCTATCAGAAGACTGCCCAGAGCCATTGTTGTAACAAAGATTCCCTGATTTATAGGCTTCAATGCAACAAGCAGAGCACCAACAGCAAATGCGATTTCCAGTCCACCCGACCATCGAAGCCAGCCATGAAATACCGGATCACTTCCTGAGATTTTTACCAGAAAATCCGGTACAAAGAAAAAAGCAATACCATAGATAAAATTCACTATGGCCGTGATCATTAGGACAGCCTTTAAAAAAGTGTAATTTTTACTGTTTTCCATTATTTTTCCTCCTTTTATATTTACCGGGCCGAAATTGTCATCAGAATTTTTTTCCGGATATATCTTTTGAACCGCTTAATATTTAATGATTCACCAGAGACCGGTTTATAAAATTCCATAAGTTACAAAATACAGAAGCAGAAGTCAATAGTCTGGTTATTTATTTGATGAATCTCCGATCAGGGCAGGATTGACAAAATTCTTTGCAGCAGTATCAATTTTGTGTTTGCTCTGGCCTCTGTGAATACAGGATTACTGCGATTCGTTCATCGGCACGATCGTAATCACCAATCATTTGGAAAATTATTTCACTGAAATATTCGGAATTTAGGGGGTAATATTGTAATTTGAGGGGTTTTATAAAGGTTTCACAAACTGTTTTAATCTGACCAATTTAATCAATAAAAGACTATGGCAAAAGATACACAAAAATGCGCCCCTGCAGGTGCAGTATATGGCCTGGGGCTTATCGGAGCAGCAATTTATTTTATTTCCGTGGCAACCAGTTTCTGGATGGGTGTCCTGGGTTTTCTGAAAGCGATTGTATGGCCTGTTTTTCTGGTTCTGGAAGCTTTTAAGGAACTTGCGCCCTAAAACCGGCCGAAAAATTGAATGGAACAGTGGCATCAGAAAACAGTCCGACGATATTGAAATGATTGTCTTATAAATGACCGGACCATCCCTGCAGTTTCATTCTTCAAACCGTTTCAGATCGTCACTGTTAAAAGTCCACCTTCCTGAACGGATCTGACTGTCTTTTGTTATGGTGAACCAGGGATTGATTTCCCTGTTGAAAGTGTTTTTAATGACCTGTATGTCCTGTGCTGGCATATTGCTTTGTGCCAGAAGAAACACTTTTTCACCGGTATCCGGATTAACGGCTGCATCCACAATGATCATCGCATGTCCGGGAGTTCCTCCCTGGATCAGAATGTCTCCGATCCTTACATCTTCAACGGATACAGCCACCAGCTCCTGCTCAAGTGAAGCGGTCCCGGCATACATAAAGACAATTTCGAGGTATTGCCACAGATCATCATACGTGTTTGAGGGTCCGGTACTTTGTACCCAGTAGGATTGATTTCCCCTGATCCTGATCCTTTTCCCGCTCATCCATTCGGTATAATCTGCCCTGAATCCGTTTGTTAAGTCAAAGTGTATTTTATCGTATTGCTGCCTGTAAAATAAATATTCTGCTTTCAGTCGCATTATGGCATCTGCACATTGATGCAGATTCTGATCACCGATATTCAGATCCACAACTGCCTGATAAGGCCTGTATCTTCTCACAGCACCACCGGTATAAGTCCGTGGTATAGCATAATGCGGCTTCAGCGGCAACTGGCGCAAATACGATTCAAAAGAGTTCGGTTGCTCGACCGTACGCTGAAATCCTTCCGGTGGAAGTATCCGGCTCTCTATGGTCATGCCGCTTTCTTCGATCAGATCCGCAAAAATCACTGCCGGCTCAGACGCAATCGCGTTCAATTTGTTTTGTCTTATTTTTCCGTTCAGGGCTGCTGAAATCAAAAATACAAGGACCATTGCTGTAACCAACAGTGGTATAAATATTATCAGTTTTTTTCTCCGCATCGTATGAACACATAAAACCTTAAATATATATAAATAAGGATAAATCAAGTCTTAACAAAAGTTAATTCTTGATTAAAAATACGGCCTGGACTTGTTATACAGGATAAAAAATGAGAAGGTCATAAAACCCAGGCAGTTGAGAACTGCCTCGATGTAAATGTCATTTATAGACCTGCCGGCTGCAACCATTACACTTGTTAAGCGGCTTCATAAATGGCTGGTTTTCGCCTGATCAGCAAGAATAAAAAGATCATGGGGAAGATCAGGAAAAGCCATCCCGAACCCAGGCATAAGCCACTGTTGGGAACAATGGTGCGTTCGGACAATGAATTTCGTAATGAAGCAATATAAGTTGAGTCTTCAAAAACGTCTTCCGGCAGGGATAAATATTTCAGGCTCGTTAATAATGCCGGAGTTATGGAATCATGCAATATCTCCTTGACAGTCAGTCCATACAAACCGGGTAACCGGGACAAATTACCGAGATCGGTGTATATATTAATTGAAAACCATACCACTTATCGATGTGTATCTTCTATTATTTTCAACTCATAATAGAAGAGTAAAAAATGATAAGTATGATTACAAAACAAGAGATTATTATTGGTCATTACCGGGAAGGAAAATCGGAGCGAAAGATTTCCCGGGAGTTAAAGCTAAACAGAGAAACAGTAAGGCGATATTTAGAGCAGTATAAGAGAGCAAGGGAGAACTTCTTTCATCTGGCAAAGGAGATGAAGTGCTCATAGAAAATATCGTTCAGGCACCGAAGTATAACAACAAAAACCGCAATAAAAGAATGCTCACCCAGGAAATTAGCAGGGAGATAGACCGGCTGCTGGAGAAGAATGAGCAAAAGCGTATTCGGGGTCTTCATAAATAGGTAATGAAAAAGATCGAAATACTGGAGTATCTTCAAGAGAAGGGATACGATATTGGATATACGACCGTATGTAACACCAT
>JAFGRC010000090.1 GCA_016935355.1 Bacteroidales bacterium | reverse complement strand
TGCTCTTGCCATACT
Source organism: Bacteroidales bacterium (assembly GCA_016935355.1). GTDB lineage: Bacteria > Bacteroidota > Bacteroidia > Bacteroidales > UBA10428 > UBA5072. The sequence continues at coordinate 3,729 of JAFGRC010000090.1, read as the reverse complement.
GAGCAACACTCCAATTTAGTTAGTGTTGAGTTTCACAGCATTGCGAAGAAATTATGCGGGCTATGCTTTGAACTATGTAAAGAACCTGGATTACTCTCTTTTTAAATACTCATTCAATTCTTCGTTCAGATCCTGTAATTTCTGTTCCAGTGGCAACACATCATTTCTTTCCTCCATCTCTATAAGCCTTGTGACAAACTGCAAAGCAGCCATTGCCAAAAAATCCTGCGCATCTTTGTCCTGGTACCGTTGTTTATATTGCAGCACTTTGTCATTTATCAGTCTGGTTGCCTTTCTAATCTTCTCCTCGTCCCTTCTTTCTATTTTTAATGGATAGTAGCGATCTGCTACATTAATTCTTATCGACAGTTTCTCCTCCATTATATCAATATAGTACTATCTGTTTAAGAGAGCAATGCATTTATCAATCTCCCGCACAATCCTGTTTACTTGTAACTTGGTATCATGTATATCTCCTTCAGATACAGTAGACAGTACCTTCGCCATTTTAAAGTTATCAAAATTCTTTTCAGTCTCTTCAAGATTATTTTCCAGTTCCGCAAGCTTCTCATTCAAATTCCTGTTTTCAGTCTGAAGTTCAAGATTCGCATTTTTCTGCTCTTCATACATGGAAACAATTGTTTTGATCTTATGCCTCAGGCTGGAAAATATTTCATCAAATTTACGGTCCATTCAATGCAAAGATAGATTCAATTTTTTATACCTAAAAGCAAATTTAGTATTTTGTTAATTAATACCCTCAGAAAATAAATTAATAGTTTTAGCTTTACATGCCTTGATAAAGCCGTTATACTTTAAATAAAGATATGAATTTTAGAGTGTTTTTATGCACAATGTGGAGTTTTTTTTTATATGGTATGGTTTCCTTTCAAACGGCAGGACAGGGCAGCCGCTACTCAAATTTTTCAGTCCCCCTTGATATTCCCCTTTATCTTTCCGGTAATTACGGGGAGATCAGATCTTCACACTTTCATGCCGGTGTTGATTTTAAAACCGAACAGGTTGAAGGTAAAAAAATACTGGCTGCCGCGGACGGCTATGTCGGCAGGATCAACATTCAGAGCGGAAGTTACGGCAACGCTGTATATCTTTACCATCCCGGGGGTTATATGACGGTTTATGCACACCTAAAGGAATTTATGCCGGAAGTCGAAGAATATGTTAAAGAAAATCAATACAGAAGAAAATCATTTGAAGTAAATCTGTTTCCCGAACCCAACCGGTTCGTTTATAAAAAGGGCGAGATGATCGGCTTATCCGGGAATTCAGGTAATTCAACCGGTCCGCACCTGCATTTTGAAGTCCGGGATCTCGGTACAAGCACACCGCTGAATGTACTGAACTTTAATTTTCCGATCGTTGATGATATCAGTCCCCGGATTCTCTGGCTGGCGGTCTATCCCCTCGGAAACAACAGTCAGGTCAACGGCAGCAGGGAAAAAATCCTGCTGCAGGTTTTTTCGAGAAACGGGTCTTATGTGTTGAATGAGAGCCTGATCCAGGTTTCGGGTGAAATGGGTTTTGGTATTGAAACGTACGACTTCCTGAACGGATCGTCCAACCGGTGTAGTCCTTATACCGCTATGCTCACAATTGACGAACAGGTCATTTGCCATTTCAGGCTCGACAGTATACCTTTTGACATGACCGCTTACGTTGACAGCCACATTGACTATGGTGAAAAAGTTCAGTCCGGCAGAATCATCCAAAAGCTTTATGTGGATCCGAACAACAAACTCGGGATTTATGCAACTTCAACGGACCGGGGAATATTCCGGTTCAGCGATACCCTGTTGCATCAGGCCAGGATCACGGTTGCTGATGTTTACGGAAATGAATCGGTTCTCAGTTTCATGTTAAAATCATCTCTGCCTGAAGTCTCACCAGCACCGGTCCCGAAAGATTCATCCGTGGTATCCACATTCCGCTATGATGACCTGAATGTTTTTGAAGATGGTGATGTCCGGGTCGTTGTTCCTGAAGACGCCTTGTATGACAACATTTACTTTCAGTATGAAAAGATCCTTTCCTGTACAGGATGTTTATCGGATACATTCGCCGTTCATAATGTGTATACACCTCTTCATAAATCCTACATTTTGTCCATCAACCCCAAAAACCTGCCATCAGAATTTCGTGACAAGGTTTTCATTGCCAGGAAGGATAAAGATGGCAAGATGGTGGGCTACGGCGGCGAATACCGGAACGGTTTCGTAACCACCCAATTGCGAAGTTTTGGCCGGTTTTACCTGGCGATTGACACCACAGGTCCCGTTATTTTTCCGTTGAGGTTCATGGAAAACGGTCAATATACAGGCGGACAAATGCTTTCATTCACCATTAAGGATCCGGAATCGGGCATCAGGAATTATAACGGTTATATCGACGGAGAATGGACTTTGTTTAAATACGATGCCAAGAATGATCTGTTAACGTATTTGATCGATGAGGAAAGACTTACAAAGTCCGGGACACATCAAATCGAAATCATTGTGACAGACGATCAGGATAATATTTCACATTTTCGCTCAAGTTTCAAGTGTAAATAATTTTGTTGATGTGAATGGCAAAAAAAGGGTACCATGTGGTTGGCCTCATGTCGGGAACCAGTCTGGATGGCTTGGACCTGGCACTTTGCAGATTTTACAGATACCGGGATCACTGGAAATATGAAATTTTACTTGCCACCACATATAAATATTCTGATGAGTGGAAGGAAAATCTTACGACTGCCTCCACCCTGAACGCACGTGAATTTCTGTTGTTGCACAAGACCTACGGACGGTATCTGGGAGCTGCCGTAAAGCGTTTTCTTGGGAAACGGTTGCATGCTGACCTGGTGGCTTCACACGGACATACGATATATCACCAGCCTGAATCGGGATTGACTTTCCAACTGGGAGACGGCGCTTCACTGGCATCCGGTTGCGGCATAACGACAGTATCAGACTTCCGGACAATGAGTGTGGCAATGGGGGGACAGGGAGCTCCGCTGGTCCCGGCAGGAGATGAATTGCTGTTCGGCGGGTATGATGTTTGCCTGAATCTGGGAGGGTTTGCCAATATTTCATACAGGCGTGGCAACAGTAGGATCGCATTTGATATATGTCCCGTAAACATTGTCCTGAACAGGCTGGCTGCGCAAAAAGGCCTGGAATATGATCCGGGAGGTTGTCTGGGCAGAAACGGCACACCGCATGAAGCGCTGATCAACCGGTTGAATGGCCTTCCCTTTTATGCACAGACCGGACCCAAATCCCTGGGCAGGGAATGGCTGGAAGAGTATTTCCTGCCGGTACTTGATCAGTTTGATGTGGCTCTGGATGATAAGTTCCGTAGTGTTTATGAGCATATTTTCCATCAGGTCGGCCGTTATCTGAAATCTTTCCCGTCATGCCGGGTTCTTGTTACAGGAGGGGGCGCCTTTAATGATTTTCTGGTTGAAGGACTGGAAAAACCGGGTGTCCGGCTTGTTATCCCTGACCGGGAACTGATCAAGTACAAGGAGGCGCTGGTATTTGCATTTCTGGGACTTTTGCGGTACCGCAACGAAGTGAATTGCATGGCTTCGGTCACAGGAAGCGTGAAAGACCTGTCAACAGGCATTATACACAGAACATAAAAAAGAAATGGATGAAAACCTTGTGGTAATCATCCATTCTCAACCCTAACTAAAAGCAAACTAATTATTAACAAAAAACTACTAAT
>JAFGRC010000089.1 GCA_016935355.1 Bacteroidales bacterium | reverse complement strand
CTCATTTGTGCTTTCACATTTTCGAAGCCCATAGCATCTTATATTTAATTGTTATTGAAATAATTACTTATCTTTTCTACGAAATGAATTTTTCACGCTTTCAAATTCATCTTTTACAAATTTTCCTATATTGGAAACATTGACAGGATCCCCGCGCATTTCAAGTTTCTGTGCAGTGGTTCTTGCTTCAGGGACGACGATCCACATGACAATATAAATCAGCAGTCCAAACCCTATAAAGAAGAATATGACAAACAGTATCCTGATGACCACAGGATCAATGTTCAGGTAAGCACCCAATCCTCCCGAAACACCACCGATAATCCTGTTGTCCGGATCCCGGTAAAGCCTTCTTGGTCTTTTGTAAAAGTCTTCTGTAAAAACCTTTTTATGATTATTTTCCACTCCGCCACTTATTTCCTGAGGATCACCCATGATGGCAATTACTTTTTCCACATCTTTGAATGTAATCACCTGTTTGCCTGTTCCCAGGTTTTCTGAAAACAGCTCGGAAATTCGTCCTTCAATATCATCCATAATGTCTTCACGATCTTTTTCATCAGAAAAATAGACCTCTATGCGCTCAAGGTATTCTTTCAGCAACATATAGGCATCTTCATCGATATTGTAAACCATGTTACCAAGATTTACGGAAAAAGTCTTTTTCATTTTATTTATTTTTAATGTTTAGTAAATCCAGTAATTCAATTTTTTTTCAGTCATTAATACGCTCATATTCAAAGTGATTGTGTCGACTTCAAGTTTTATATCAACGTCCTTTGCGGGTGGCATGACGTCCGGTATGCTTTTCTGTTCAGCAGGCGGATCATGGAAATGACCGTATGAACTGTATGTTTTTTTATGTTCACTTTCCCTTTTTGCAACCCAAAAGAATGTTGTTCCAGTTAATGCAATTACAATAATTTGAAAGACAAGTCGTTTCATTTTCGTAGAATTTTAATTTCATAATTACCTTGTATTATAAGCATAAATTCATTACAAAGATATATAAATAATTTAGTAATATGCAATACAAAGTAGTAAAAAAATTAAAAATATTTTCTTACTTATTAATTATCAGATAAATAATTATTCCTATTTTTGAAAATTTTATGGTATATGGTATCAAATGACATTGTAGAAATAATATTATGATAAATCATTAACAGTTTTTGCCCATGCGTACAATTATTCAAAGGGTTTCAAATGCATCTGTGGTTATTGATTCTGGGGAACGGAATGCTATTGGTCAGGGATTGCTTGTATTTATCGGCATTGAAGATTCCGATGGCAAGGAAGATATTGAATGGTTATGCAATAAGATTATCAGGCTTAGGATCTTTGGTGATGAAGCAGGATTGATGAATCTTTCCGTTCAGGATATTCATGGTGAAATTTTGGTAATCAGTCAGTTTACCCTGCATGCAAGTACCAGGAAAGGAAACAGGCCTTCCTTTATAAAAGCATCAAAACCATACCATTCTGAGGATATTTACAAGCGGTTTCTGCAACATTTACAGCTTGAATATATTGGCACAGTGAAATCGGGTGAGTTTGGTGCTCATATGAAGATCCATTTGATCAATGACGGTCCGGTTACCATATTCATGGACACTAAAAGAAAAGAATGATTAAATCTGCCCGGGCACGGGGAAAGTCCAAAGATGTCCGGGGAGACAGGAAATTGGCAATTTCATTCAATCTGCCTATCGATATTATTCTTTATCTTTGCATTGATTGCTATGAATGGAAATTCGGGAATGCATACAGGTTATAATCTGCAGGTTTCTGACTCGGTTTTTCTTCTTCAAAAAATCGATACGAGTGTCATCGATTCCAGCATTACCGGAACTGACATGCTGGATTCCGTTTTTGTCCCCCAACCAGATATTTTATCAACACCTGTTACTGCAATTGAGGATACAACTATTCCGGATACTGCCGTTACGTTACAGTCCAGTGTGTACATTCAAATTACAACCGATACTTTTGAGTCGGATTCTCCCTGCTTGCCGGAGCTCAAATGGAATTTCAACAAGAATTTCCTGATGGAAAATCCTCTGTCTAATATGCACCTTTTCCGCCAGAGAGATGCTTCACCGGAATCAGGCGATCATTCGGGGACAACGAAAACGGATTTGCTGCCCGAAGCAAGGATAAAATACCAGAATGACTGGTTAACGGGCATCGGATTGCTGATCATTTTTCTTTTTATCTGGATAAGAATTTTCTATGGTAAGTTTTTTTCTTCACTGGCTGATTCGATCTTAAATTTTCAGATTGCTGCCAAACTTTACCTCGAAAAAAACATTTTGACCCGCCGGGTTTCCTTAATATTGGATTTGATTTTTTACGTTGTTCTGACAATATTCATATATGAACTAATAGTTCATTTTAATATTCCAAAAATCAATATCACAGGTGTTTATTTGTTTGGAATGATTCTGGGCATATTGACGGCATACATGCTTGTCCGCATTGCACTATTACACCTGACAGGTTTTATTTTTAACAACAGATCAGTTTTTACTGAATACATACACCATACGTTCATTTTCAATAAAGGCCTGGGCATAGCCCTTTTCCCTTTAATCCTTGCAGCATTTTACATACCTCCGGAACTGACAAAATATGTTCTGGTAGCAGGACTGGCAATTTATCTGGCAGCTTTTGCATTTAAGGTAATAAGATCATATAAAATAATTAAACAGAAAGATATTTTGTTATATTATTTGATTTTGTACCTTTGTACCCTTGAAATTTTACCCCTTCTTCTTGGGTATAAGGCATTGAAGTTATTGATTTTGAGTAATTAACAAAGAAGAAGCATTCCTATGAAAATTAAGAGAATTCTCATTTCTCTACCCCGGCCGGAAACGGATAAATCTCCATACTTTGAGCTTGCAGAGAAGAATAATGTCAAGATCGATTTTCAGCCTTTTAATTATGTAGAAGGAGTCTCCTGTAAGGATTTCAGAAAGCAGCGACTGGATATTCTGTCGCACACGGCCGTTATCTTTAACAGTAAAACCGCCATTGATCATTTTTTTAGAATATGCGGAGAACTGCGGATTGCAGTGCCGGATACCATGAAATATTTTTGTATGTCCGAATCCATTGCATTATACCTGCAGAAATATATCATTTACCGTAAAAGAAAAATCTTTTTTGGATCAGGGAGTGTTAATGATCTGCTCGATTGTGTGATCAAGCACAATGACGAAAAGTTTCTGCTGACAATTTCCAATAACTCTCATGAGGAACTTACGGATCTTCTTGAAAAGAATAAGATCAAATACAGCATGGCAACGCTCTATCATAATATATGTTGTGATCTGTCTGACTTTGCTCTGATAAATTATGATTTATTGATATTTTTTAGTCCTTCCAGCATCAAATCACTTTTAAAGAATTTCCCTTCTTTTCAGCAAAATGATGTCAGGATTGCATCATTCGGCAATGCAACTGCCAAAGCCGTTCAGGATGCGGGACTCCGGCTGGATTTACAGGCCCCCCGTCCCGAAGCTCCATCAATGATTATGGCACTTGATCAATACATAAAAGAGCAGAACAAAAACTGCAAAAAGGCTTGATTATATGGCGGATCAACCCCGTGAATCGGGATTTTGATTGATCTAAATCATCTTTCCTGAAAGTATATCTCATGTAACACAAGGCTTCAAGTTACGTAAATATGATTTGTAACAAATATGCATTTCATGAAGCCGTTAACCCGACAGAATGTTCAGAGAAAATGCAGGCGATGCAATAAACACCTGACATATGATGTCATTTGTCCGGCATGCAAAAATGAACTCATTTCAATGTATGACAACAAACTGGGATGGAAAACAGCTTATGAAATTGAGAAGATCAGCAGAATGGCTATGAGAAATACAAAACAGGAAAACCTGAATGATTTTGACTGATCCGGGAAATTTTGAGGATCAAAATTCGAGCATTTTGTCATTCCGGCTTTTTAACCCGGTTGCTCCCCGATACAAATTTATGCAACTTTATTGTTCCAACAGTAAAAGCCTTTATTACAGGGCATTTTACCGTCTTTAGTACAGACTTCAACATTGGGTTCAGGTTCATAGGATCCTTGTATACTTAAAAAATGTTCAGGTAATTAACCTTTTTTAACGTATTTAATCTCCTTGTGAATACTATTATGGCTGAATTGAATTAATTTTACCAGTTGAGTAAATTTTTAAAATTATGGCAATGAAACATAAAATTTGGCACGGAAGAACCAGATGGCTGTTCATCATCCCGGTTATGGTCGTGATATCATTTGGTTTTGTAACGTTGAAAGACAAAGAACTTGATATTATTAAAAATACAGATATATTTTTCTCTGTTTTTAATGAACTGAACCGTTTTTATGTAGATGAGACTGAACCCAATAAACTTTTCCAGTCAGCCATTGAAGGCATGTTGTCCTCATTGGACCCTTATACGGTATATATTCCTGAAGAGGAGCTTGAAGAATTCAATTTTATGACCACCGGTGAATACGGTGGTATTGGAGCCTATATAAGAAAAGCAGGTGAATATGCAATCATTACTGAACCATATGAAGGTTTTCCCGCGCAAATGGCAGGATTGATGGCAGGAGATACGATATTGGCAATTGACGGGATTTCAACAAAAGGGAAAGACATCAGTAATGTCAGTGATTTGCTGAAGGGTACTCCGAATACTTCATTGAAATTGCAGATCAAGAGAATTGGGACAGAAGGTTTACTCGAAAAAACAATTGTAAGAAGAAAAATAGT
>JAFGRC010000088.1 GCA_016935355.1 Bacteroidales bacterium | reverse complement strand
TACCACAGGTAAATTTCCTTCATTAACTTGAAGATCTCATGGTTAATGATCTGCATTGTATCATCAACATCTTCTTTGCTGCAGGAGACCATCATACCAAAGGCCAGAAATAACGGTATGACCAGCCATTTAATTCTTTTCATGATCGTTCTGATAGAATTGTTTATCGAAACCTTACTCATAAATACCAACTGCTAAATAAACGATTATTTAGTATAAAATGTTTTTGTGATCCGGTTTTTTTGTCTGTTGTATGATAATACCCGATACAACCATCAACAAACCAATTATGGATGTAACATGCAGGTGTTCACCCAGAACGAAACGGATCAGAATAAGTGATAAAAAGGGAGTCAGATAAACCAGGTTTGACACCTTGTCTGTTGAGGCTGACAGCTGCAGGGCCTTTAACCAGAAGATAAATGTTATACCCATCTCAAAGACACCGACATACACTGATGCAAACAGGGAGATGTTAACGGAAAATTTCAGATTATCCGTGCATAATGCGGTAACAAAAATGAATATCATGGAAAACAGAAAACTCAGGAAGAGTTTCTCCACATTATCGCGTTTGTCCCTCATGTTAATGATCCAGAACAACGCCCAGATTACGGATGAAAATAAAGCCAGTCCTATCCCGAACGGTTCGGGTATTGAATAATTACGGATGTTACCCTGACTTGCCAGGATCACTACACCTGTGAAGCTGATCAGCAAGGATAGGATTCCGGATATACGGACCTTTTGATTCAACAGGGGAACGGAAAGCAGCATGAGCATTACGGGCCATATAAAGTTCGCCGGTTGGGCAACCTGTGCGGGCAGTAGACTGTATGCCTTAAAAAGTAAAAGATAGTAAAAAAAAGGATTCAGCAATCCCTGCAAGGCAGAAAGCAAAAGGTATTTCAAGGTAAATGATGCCCCGGAGAGCTGTTTTTTACGGAACAGGATTATGCATGTGAAAATCAGCAGCGAAATAAAATTGGCCACCAGCAGCAATTGAATGAAATAGTATTCCCGAAGGGCGATTTTAAAAGCTGTAGCGACTGTCGACCAGAACAATACAGTTAACGCAGCATAAATATATGCTTTTTTCTGATTGGAGATCATGATTGCTTATACCGAAACGGGAATGATGTCAAAACCTGTGTAAGGTAACAGCACCGGAGGTATCCGGATCCCATCTTTTATCTGGTTATTTTCCATCAGTGCCGCGACAATACGGGGGAGCGCAAGAGAGCTGCCGTTCAGGGTATGGGCCAGCAGGGGCTTTTTCCCGCCTTCTTCCCTGTACCTTAATTTGAGACGATTTGCCTGAAACGATTCAAAGTTTGATACGGAGCTAACCTCAAGCCATCGTTTCTGGGCACCGGCAAATACTTCAAAATCATAGGTCAGTGCAGCGGTGAAACTCATGTCACCACCGCAAAGTTTCATGATTCGGTAAGGAAGCTGAAGCCTTTGAATCAGCATTTCCACATGGTTTACCATTTCTTCCAGTGTTTCATAGGAACGGCCGGGATGCTGAATTTGCACGATCTCAACCTTGTCAAACTGATGCAGGCGGTTCAGTCCCCGTACATCCTTTCCGTAAGAACCGGCCTCACGCCTGAAACAGGGCGTATAAGCGGTGTTTTTAACCGGAAAATCACCGGCATTGAGAATCACGTCACGGTATATATTGGTAACAGGTACTTCTGCCGTCGGGATCAGATAGAAATTATCACTTGCAACATGGTACATCTGACCATCCTTGTCAGGGAGCTGACCGGTCCCGAAACCCGAATCTTCGTTTACCATCAGCGGCGGAATGACTTCAATATAACCGGCTTTTATGTTCTCATCCAGGAAGAAATTGATCAGTGCACGCTGCAATTTTGAACCCATTCCCTTGTAAACCGGGAATCCTGATCCGGTTAATTTGTTCCCCAACTCAAAATCAATGATGTCGCAAATGCGTGCCAGGTCCCAATGTGGCAGGGCATTTTCAGGCAAAACGGGCATCATTCCGCCCGATCTGACCTCAACATTGTCTGCTGAGGTTTTACCAGGCGGGACCTGAGGAGCAGGAAGATTGGGAATACGGATCAGCAACTGCTCAAGTTTTTCTTCAATCTCAGCAAGCTGCCGGCTGAGTATTTTTATTTCTTCCTTTAAAGCTGAGGTTTGTTTTTGAGCTGATTCTGCTTCCCGATGCAGGTTTGACTTAATAAGTCCGCCGATTGTCTTTGAAGTGGCATTTACCATCGCCTGTTTGTTATCCAGTTCGCTTTTGGTCAACCGACGGTTAATGTCAAGATCCAGAATTTCCGAAACGAGATCTTTAGCATCAAAATTTTTAATGCTAAGCCGTTGTAAGATTTCATCTGGATTTTCCCTGATCTGACTAATTGTGAGCATAATTTGAGATGATTTATACAAAAATAAAAAAATCCCCTTAACAATAAACCACATGCAGGTTTCCTGTAAGGAGATTTATGCTTTATCGGTGTGGATTTTATTCCGATGCGGGAATAACAGCCACAAACGAACGGTTGTTCCTTTGCCTGTAATATTTTACCTGACCGTCTGTAAGTGCGAACAGGGTGTGGTCCTTACCCATCCCTACATTATTACCGGGGTGGTGAACCGTACCACGCTGGCGAACCAGGATGTTTCCGGCTTTTACGGTCTCTCCGCCGAAAATTTTAATTCCCAGGCGCTTGCTTTGTGAATCGCGACCGTTTCTTGAACTGCCTGCTCCTTTCTTGTGTGCCATAATTCAATTATTGAATGGTATTATTTCTTCTTCGTATCCGTTTTCCTGACAGTCATAGCCTGTTTTTTGGCAGGAGCTTTTTTAACTGCCGGTCTGGTTTTTATTTCAGCAGTCTTTTTGGTCGCTTTTAACGGCGCAGTTGTCTTTACTTTGGTTTTGGTCCCGATTGCCCTGGACGAAGGTGTTGATCGGTCAGCATCCTTTTTGACGGCTTTCTGAACCGTCCCACGTTTTTGAGGTTCCTTTCCGGTTTTGCCTGCGGCCTTTTTGATTCCTTTTTCTTTTGGCTTGTCAGCTTTTTCAGCTATCTTTTCTATTGACTTTCCGGATGTATCAGTTTTCTTTTCCAGGTGTTTGATCTCAGCCGCAGCAGGTTGCGATGCATCCTGAATGGTTTCCGGTTCTTTTTTCGTTGCAGGTTTTTTTACCGGGCCGGTTTCTGAAATTTCACCGATCAACAATTCAGTGAAATATTGACGGTGTCCGTTCAGAACCTGATAACCTTTTCTGCGTTTTTTCTTGAAAACCATAATCTTATCACCGCGCAAATGTGAAAGTATCTGGGCCGATACAACAGCGCTGTTCACATAAGGTTCCCCGACACTCACTTTGTCATTATTGCTGACAAGCAACACCTTGTCAAAGCTTACCTCTGCTCCTACCTCGCCGGGAAGTTGATGGACAAATATCTTTTTCCCTTTTTCAACCTTAAACTGTTGTCCGGCTATATCTACAATTGCGTACATTAAATCAATATTGGTATATTTAATAAAGGTTTGCAAAAATATAAAAGTTTAAAATAACTTCAAACAAATTGTTTAAATAAAAACAAAAATCACATGCTTTCGTCTTATTCCCGGTTATGTAACTAAGCATTCAATTAAATATTCCTGTGAAATTTATGATTGTTCATGTTTTTTGTTGTGAATCCGGCCAATGGGATACCAATAAGAATGAAATCATTATATTTGTGTACTTTTAAGTTTCATTAGCCGGCTTTCAAATGAACAAAGTCAAATTAAACGTTTTGGGAATATCATACAGTCAGACGCAGACAGGTGCCTATGCCCTGGTGCTTGCCGAGGAGGAGGGAAAAAGGAGGATCCCGATCATAGTGGGTGGTTTTGAAGCCCAGGCCATTGCCATACAGCTGGAGGGTCTTAAACCTCCGAGACCGCTTACGCATGATTTGTTTTTGAGTTTTGCGCGCACTTTTAATATCGATCTGCTTGAAGTAACCGTATATAAGCTTGAAGAAGGCGTATTCCATTCCAAGCTGACCTGTGATGACGGCCACCGGATTATTGAAATCGATGCAAGGACATCTGATGCGATTGCACTTGCATTAAGATTTAAATGTCCTATTTACACAACAGAGGAAATCCTGAAAAAGGCCGGCATCATCCTTGATTTTGAGAAGGAAGCGGCCATGTCATCTGGCTCAAAGAATGAACCTTCCTCAGGGAATATTGATATGCCGGGCACCTCCTTCAGGGATGAGCTGAAGGACAATAATTTAGAGGAATTAAAAGAGCTGCTTGATGAGGCAGTTAAGAATGAGGATTACGAAAAAGCTTCCGTAATCCGGGATGAAATCAAAAAACGCAGGAAAGAATTGTGAATCTGTGACTTCTTAACCTGAAGCCGGGTTTATTCATACATGCCCCTGAAACACATTGATCCAGATACTTTTAACGTCGGCTTGAAAAGCCCGGGTTTTATTTATTGGTTGAAATCATAATGATTTGTATTTTTGTATCAGTACATTTTTATGCGGTATTTAATTGTTCTGTGAAAGTTATGATATGAACAGAGAAATTTCCAATACCGGACTTAAACGGCGAATCCGTGAGCTTGAAAAGGAGAATCTGCTATTAAAAGCGGATCAGGAAATATACAGTAAACTGGCAGAATATACAAAGGAAGCATATATACTTATTGATCAGGACCGGGTTATTTATGCGAATCCCGCTTTCGAAAAAATTTATGGAAGGAAACTTCAACAACTGTATGATAATCCGTTGATCATTGAAGAATGCATTCATCCCGAAGACCGAAAGAAATTCCTTCAGAACCGGAACAAAGAGCTTCATGCCAATAAGCAAAATGGAGGTTTTTACTACCGTTTGCAAAACCTGAATGGCAGGATCAGTCATGTCCGGATCCGTCATTTTCCTTTATACCGAAGGGGGGGTAAGGTTTACAGGTATATTGCCATCACGAGTGACATCACAACTGTAAAGGATCTTGAATCGACCCTGTCAGTACTTCAGAATCAGAACCGTGCCATACTGGACAACATACCCTTTCTTGCCTGGCTGAAAGACAATACAGGTCATTATATTACCGTAAATCATACTTTTGCTGAATCATACAATCTGAAGCCTGAGGATATTATCGGAAAAACAGATTTTGAACTCTGCAGCGAGGAAAAGGCAAACGAATATTTTAAATCAGATCAGAAGGTAATACTTTCAAAAAGGAGGCTTTTTTTTAAACAGGTCGAAAATCTGCCAGAAGGAACTGTATGGTATGACACGTTTAAAACTCCTGTTTTTGACCATGATGGTCATGTTGTCGGAATAGCAGGCATCTCAAGGGATATTACGGGTCATGCCTTGATGGAGAAGACACTGCAGGAACAGGAGAAAAACTTCAGGGAACTGCTTCAAAGTTCATCAGACGCAATTTCTATTATTGACACCAGGGGGATCATCGTTTTTGAAAGTTCACCGAAAAACAAGATTTCCGATTTTGACAGTGATGAATTGCTGGACAAGCCGATCTTTGATACCGTGCATCCGGATGATGTTGAAAGCTTCAGGCTGACCTTCGAAGAAGTCCTGCAAAGTCCCAACCATCAGATAAAAAAGGAATACCGGAGTCTTCACAAGAACCGGCGATGGGTTTATGTGGAGAGTATCTTCTCAAATCAGCTCAATAATCCGACCATTAATGGCATTATAGTGAACTCTCGCGATATTTCCGATCGCAAAATGGCTGAATTGAAAGAAAGGGTTTATCACGATAACCTGATCTTTTTAAGCAACTCTGCACTGGAATTGCTCACGCTTTCTTCAAAGGATCAGATATACAAATACATACCGCGAAAATTAACCATTTTTCTTGAGGATGCCATTGTTGTATTTGCTTTGTATGATCAACAGGAACGTACAATAAAAATTGAAAGTTTTGCCGGACTTCATCCTTATGAGGAACACCTGAAGAAATTTCTGGGATCCGGGATCGCAGGCCTGTCGTTTCCGGTGGACAGAGATGCCTTGCTTGATAATGCGGGTCAGATCGTTACATATACGGATGAACTGATAAAAGAAATTTTTACAAGGCTGGATTATGGCAAGTTTCAGTCAATAAAGGAACTGTTGCAAATACATAAGATTTACAATATTGCTCTTGCAAGGGATAATACCATATTCGGTAATATTACCATTCTAACCCTGCATAAAAACATCATACGGTTCAAACATATTATCGAGACATTTGTACATCAGGTCACGGTGGCTTTGCAGCGAAGCCAGCTTGAGTATGAGCTGATCACGGCAAAAAACAGGGCTGAGGAGTCAGATAAACTGAAAACTGCTTTTCTGGCCAATATGTCACATGAGATCCGGACTCCCATGAACGGTATCCTGGGTTTTGCAGAGATGCTGAATGATAGCAGGCTTAGTGCGACGAACCGGAAGAAATACCTCGAAATAATCAACAGCAACGGTAAGATGCTGATCAACCTGATCGATGATATCATAGATTTTGCAAAAATTGAATCCGGACAGGTAAATATTGTGCAGGATGATTTTTCGCTTAACAACCTGCTGAAACAGGTACGGTCGACCTTCCTTTCAGGACGTATGAAAAAGACAAAATCAAAAGTTGCCATCAGAATCAGGAAACCTTTTCAGGATGATAAATCTTTTATTCGGACAGATCCTGTAAGGCTGAGACAAATACTGACCAACCTGGTGGGCAATGCGATCAAGTTCACCCACGAAGGCTTTATTGAGTTCGGATACAACCTGACATCTCAAAATTTTTTACAGTTTTACGTTAAGGATAGCGGAATCGGAATTTCACCGGAAAAGCTTGAACTGATATTCGAAAGGTTCATTCAGGCTGATAATTCCCCCTCAAGAAAATACGGCGGTTCCGGACTCGGTCTGGCTATCTCCAAGGGACTGACTGAGCTGCTGGGGGGTAAGATGTGGGCGGAATCGACGGTTAAGTCCGGATCCACATTTTATTTCACAATACCTTTTGTCCCCGTGGAAAAAAAGCCCGAGGAAAAAGTCGACAAAAAGGAACCCCGTGCTCGTTACAGCTGGGAAGGCAAACTGTTCCTGATTGCAGAGGATGATAAATTCAGTTATAAATTTCTGGAGGGATTCCTGAAACAGACAAAAGCCGATGTAATCCGGGCAGCTGACGGGAGGGAAGCCGTTGAGCTTTGCCGCAGCAATAAAAACATCGATCTGATCCTTATGGATATACAGATGCCTGAGATGAACGGACTGGTGGCCACAAGAGAGATCAAAAAGTTCAACCCCGGGGTGCCGGTTATTGCACAGACTGCAAATGCGATCAGTGAAGAAAGGCATCGTTGCTTTGAAGCCGGGTGTGACGATTTTATCACTAAACCCGTTAACATTTCCGAACTGTATACAAAAATCGACAGGTGGTTGTCACGTAAACCTTTCGAAGCCCAGCGCTAAATCAGTAATATGGTTATTCTGCATGCATTGTTATTTTTGTTGTTGCTCCTGTATTCCTTAATTGTTTTTTTATTCAGACATTATTGGAATGTTTACCCGGTTTTTGCTTCTTCCGGTTGCAACAATTCCATCGACCTGAGTATAATTGTGGCTTTCCGTAATGAAATGATGAACATACAGGCATGCATCCGTTCACTTGAAAAACAGACCTATCCCCGGGAGCATTTTGAAGTGATTCTTACAGATGATCATTCTGATGATGGCTCTTCATTGATTGCAGAGAACTATTGCAGGTACAATACAGGGTTCAGATACTGCAGTGCACCAGCTGATGAACATGGCAAAAAAGCAGCTCTGATCAGGGGTATAAAAATGTCATCCGGTAAAGTAATTGTTTTAACGGATGCAGACTGTGTGACGGGAGAAAAGTGGCTTGAGACGATTGCCGGATTTTATAGCAGGCATAAGCCTGAAATGGTTATCGGGCTTGTGGATATGTCTGCGGAAGCAGGATTCCTCCATAAATTCCAGGAACTTGAGTTTATGAGCCTTACCGGAGCGGGTGCTGGTGCGGCTGTAATGCACAGGCCCTTGTTCTGCAGCGGTTCAAACCTGGTTTTCAACAAGGAACTTTTTGAAGAATATCATGATCCGTTGAAGAGAGATGTGGTCTCAGGTGATGATACCCTTTTTATGCTGCAGTTGAAGAAGAGGCACAGAAAGCGCATGATGCTTTTAAAATCACCGTCGGCTGTTGTGGCTACACGTGGTGCAGGTTCAATAAAGGAATTTATTAACCAGCGGTTGCGCTGGACTTCCAAAATCAGGCATTACCGGGACAGAGATATTCTGTTGACAGCCGTGACGGTTTTTCTTATTAATGCTGCAATGGTTGCTTCCCTGATTATGCTTATCAAGGGCTTTAGTTTTTATTTGTTCCCGGTGATGCTGATCATTAAAACGCTCGCAGATTACTTTTTTATGCAGTCGGTTATGCGGTTTTTTGGAAAAGATATCCGGCTATACATTTTTTTTATTTATGAGATCATATATATGATTTATGTGGTGACGGTTCCCGTATGCGGACTTTTTTTCAAATTCAGCTGGAAAGGAAGGCGTTTCAGATCATAATTCACAATAATCCGTCAACCTTATTCAGGCATAGACAACCTGAAACCCGAAACATTAAAATATTATCAATTCCCCAGCTCCGAGATAAACTTGATGCGCATGAGCCGGACCTCTTCTTCGGAATAATTGTCTTCACCAAGTTCATTCATGGCTTCTTCCAGGGATTCAGTCTTTGCATCCTCTTTGAAATAGTTGAATATATCATCCTGGTGTTCTTTCTCCATAATGTTGTTGATATAGTAATCAATGTTCAGTTTAGTCCCTGCATTTACGATCGCCTCAATTTCGTCAAGCAGTTCACTCAGCTCCAGATTCTTGGCTGCAGCAATATCTTCCAGATCCATTTTACGGTCAATGCTCTTTATGATGAAGACTTTAAGGTTCGATTTGTTAAGGACCGATTTCACGACCATATCCTGGGGGCGGATAATCTCCTTTTCCTCAACGTATGTTTTGATAAGCCCTACAAATTCAGATCCGAATTTCCTGGCTTTCCCGGCTCCCACGCCAGTTATGTTCTGAAGTTCTTCAATGGTGACAGGATATTGTATTGACATATCTTCCAGTGACGGATCCTGAAAAATTATAAACGGAGGAAGGTTCATCTGCTTGGAAATCTTCTTGCGCAAGTTCTTTAGAATATTAAACAACTCTTCATCGGCTGCACCTGAACGGTCAGCTCCGGATACAACATCATCTTCCTCATCTGTATCGGTATAATCATGATCTTCAGATAACATTACGGAGTGGGGTTTCTCTAAAAAATCAAGACCTTTTTTATCAAGTTTGATCAAGCCGTAATTTTCGATATCCTTTTGGATCAGCTGAGCGATCAGAGCTTGTCTGATCACCATGCTCCAGTAGTTCACATCTTTGTTGCCACCTTTTCCAAAAACGTCGAGCTGGTGGTGCGAATATGATTTTATGGCGCTGGTCTTGTTACCTGCCAGGATATTGGCAATATGATCAGCCTTGAATTTTTCCTTAACCTGCTGAATTGTTTGAAGTGCCAATACAATGTCGTCTTTTCCTTCAAAAAGCACTTTCGGGTGCAGACAATTGTCACAATTGTCACAATTCTCAGGCATGATCTCTCCGAAATAGTTCAGAAGCTGCTTGGGCCTGCATACAGATGATTCGGCATAAGATACGGTTTCCAGCAGCAGCTGCTTACCAATTTCCTGTTCGGATATCGGTTTACCCTGCATGAATTTCTCCAGCTTCTGAATGTCTTTATAGCTGTAAAATGTAATGCACTTGCCTTCACCTCCATCGCGACCCGCCCTGCCGGTTTCCTGGTAATAGCCTTCAAGACTTTTGGGTATGTCGTAATGAATCACAAATCTGACATCGGGTTTATCAATTCCCATGCCGAAAGCAATTGTGGCTACAATGACATCGACTTCTTCCATCAGGAATTTATCCTGATTCTGTGTCCGGGT
>JAFGRC010000087.1 GCA_016935355.1 Bacteroidales bacterium | reverse complement strand
TGATACCTGATCATCGTTTGAGAATGGAATGGATTGGGGTAATTCCCAAAAAGTGCAATTTCCTCCGGTAATAATTCATGGTTTTGAACGGTTGTCAATTCATTGCCAAGCAATGGAGTTGGCGTATAAAAATCATACCAGTGATCCGATCCATCCGGATACCTGCCACGGGAAACGTCAGCTGTTTGCACCGAATAGTTAAGAGAATCGATAAATACTGTTTCATTTTCAAGTTGCTGTGCCAATCCAATCTGTTCACCTTCCTTTGCAAGCTTAAAATTCAAATGAAGAGCACCCTGATCTGTTTGTCCATCTGCCCAGAAAAGAATAAATCCATGGGCTGGTACGGTGGTGAGTTCCTGTGCATATATGGGGATCTGATGCTTAAGAGGCTTATCAAGATTATCGGTGATATACAACCCACCCAGGTTAACAGGTTTATCATTGCTGTTATAGAATTCAATCCAATCTGCATAGTCTCCATTCTCATCGGCATACACGCTGCTGTTCCCGGCTAAGAATTCATTGATATAAATACCTTCAATTTTTACAGAATTATTAGCCGCGCCGGGCGTGCCCCCGTGGTTATAACTGCTTCTCCAGTTGCTTGAAACCATATTCTCCAGGCCGGGATGGCGCAATTCAAGCGAAGGCCCCCGGCCATCCGGTTCGCGGGGCCACCAGAACCTGCTATCATAGTTAATGAAATCGATGTCATCACCCTGGTTGTTCTGCAGGATGATGCTCCCCGGCCCATCCCGTAATTCTCCATTCTCCCATTGAAATACTTTATATCCCTGTCCATCGTAAACATCCTTATTTTTCGACACCAAAAAATATTCACCGGCCTCTATGTTTTCGTCAGGAAATGTATATTGAATATCTCCCGATAATTGATATTGTGACATCTGAACAGGTGAAATTCCGGCATTTAAAATCTCGATGAACTCACTGGCGCCTCCTTCAGCCGGATTGTAATGAATCTCATTGATGACCAGGTTCTCCTGGTCCTTCGGGTCAAAAGGGATGGCTCCCATATCGGGCAGGGTACCATCAGGATCTGAGGATAGAGACGGGTTGCCGCTGTTAATGGCAGGCGAGGTTATCCCCGGCCGAAGATTGTTTAAGAATTTCGGATCGCCGGCAAGATTATGCTCTCCGGAAGGCGGGTCGGTATCAAAGAGGGAATAGGAGATATTGGTGCCGGATAATCCATCGGTCAAAACACTTGTGCACCTGCTGTTGGCAAAGATGGAGTTTACCACACAGGCATGGCCACCGCCACTTCCGATATTTTTTTCAAAACATGCGATCCCGAAATGGTTGGCATAAAATGTATTGTGTTCAATATATCCGTAAGACTCAAAATCCTTTACACCTGCCCCCTGTCCGCAATTTGCAATCAGGTTTCGCCTGATTATTGCGGTGGAACCATTGCCTATGGAAATGCCCTTATCACTGATGTTATAAATGATGTTTCCCTCAATGAGGATATCCTTCGAGCCTTCCCCCAGGTCGATCGCATCGCTGTTGTAACCGTAAATGTTGTATATCCTGTTGCCCCTTATGATCCCATTGGATACATGGTCGAAATCGATGGCATCTGAATCATAACAATCATTTCCGGAGAGTTCACAGTTTTCTACGATCGCGGTTTCTACTCCCTTCATGTTGATTAGGTCTCCCAACGCATTGGAAGAGAGTTTGCACCCCCTTACCAGGACTTTCCCATATTGTACAGATACGGGAGCAGCAACATTTTCAACGATCACATTCTCCAGGGAAAAATCCGCATGATACCCGGAGATGGCGGCCCTGTCGCGGGCAAAATCATGACCATGGGTTGCTCCTGTTATCTTTAGATTTCTGATGACAGATGAATCTGTTGTGTTAACGAAGCATAGTGAACCCCAGCTGCCTGAATATTCGTTGGGGCCTATGGTCACAGGAAACGCTTCAGTTCCTTCAATCCTCAGTCTGCCGTAAACAAGGATACTTGCCTGCTCAGGCATGAGCAGAGATACGCCTTCTTCAATCCTGAGAGTACTGCCGGAATCAACAATGATATCTCCTGTGGCATAATAGGGAGAATGATCCCTGGTAAATAAGGTATCGCTAATGATGCCGGAGGGAACCGTATGTATGCTTGCAGTATCAAAAATCGCCCTGATGATAACTGTATCTGCATCCGGAATCAGGTTGACCGGATTCAGGCTGTCAGCTTCCACACCTTCCCATTTTACAAATCTGTAACCCACACCCGGTATGGCCTTCAGGACGAGGGGTATCCCCCTGAAATAGATCCCTGTGCTATTTTTATCAATGTCTTCGACCTCATTGATAAAAACGCTCCCCATTCCCGGATTCTCGATCGCCACATGAAGGACAAACGTTCCCTCCAGCCCAAAAAAATCATTGATGTGCTGCCGCATATATCCCGGGCGGTTCTTTGCAAAATTTCTCATCACCTCCACATTGTTCAACCATGCAGAATAATTTGGGATCGGATATCCGTAATAAAATTCGCCTCCTCTCCATCTTTCAATATGCCTGGGCATTTCAGGGCTCAATTTCTCCTGCATCTGATCAATAAGAGAGACGACAGTATCCGGGTGAAAAATTGAGTTCATGTATGCGGAAAATCGCTGGATAAATTTTGTTTTGAATTCCGGATTTAAAAGAAGTGTTCTAAAAATCAAGGTTGACCATGCAGGCACTGAATTGATGGAGGTCCCTGAGGAGGTTGCATGCTCCAGGGTATTGTTTCTATAACCCGATGAGATCTGGTTGGGCATCCCAAAGCCAAAATCCGAATCAAAGAAGATCCATCTCCATTTTCCGTCTTCCTTTCTTTCGCGCCACATTCTGATGTTCTGGTCCGGCCAAAAGACATTGTCATAATAGATCTCGCATACCTGGTAATTGATATACTCATCCATTTCCATCCATGATTCCAAATGCCGGTATTGCTCTTCATCCGCCAGGTCTGCATTTTGGATGTATTCATAAAACAGGTTATAGTTCTTTGCATCTCCGCTCATTACAGTGGGGACCACACTGCCCTCGTATTCGAGCAGATCGATATCGTCCGGGTTCAGTCCATGGATTGAGGCAAGATAATTGGCGTTAATCTTGTCCCTGATGTTATAAATTCCCCAGTAGTTCCCGTTCAGAAAAACAACGGAAGGAAGATAGGCCTGACAGTCTATATCTAGTTTATTAATGATCAGGGAATGCTGCAGGGCATCTCTGAAAAAAGTACTACGGTGATCGGGTACACCGGCAGTGCGCAAGTAAAGGGATTTAAAAGAATTCAGCTCCCTTTGCGGGAATACCTGGGATTTGATTTCGTCAGTTCCATACCTGTCCCGTGCATGAATCGTAAAGGAAACCTGCGGATAATAAAGCGAAGCCTGCCCTGTCAGTCTCAAACCGGCTTTAATGCTAAATTCCGGCCCGTCAGAGGTCCTGAAAAATTCAAAGTTGACGGGGATTTCCCTCTCTTTCATCCTTTTAGGATAAATTCCATTGAACTCATCCCAGAATGCCTCTGGAGGTGTGGTGATTGAAATGATCGGCAATGAAATCTCCTCATCGATAAAATAAGTCTGGCTGACAGAATTTCCCGGTAATATTCCTTCTCCGAAAATCCTTGCGCTTACAACAGTTGTTTTTGCCACTTCAACGGGTGCTTCATAGGATTCAGAACTGTGGATTGGCTTTGATCCGTCCATGGTGTACCTGATAACTGAACCAGGTGTACCTGAATTGATCTGAATAGCCTGGTTTCCAGCATAAAATCCGCTTCCGGGATCAATTGCAGGGTTCCCGGAAAATTCGACATTTGACATTGCTTCAGTGTCATTGGGAGCTTCAGGCGTAGGTTCGCCAAAATAGAACCAGGTGGCAGATCCGTCAGGCTTTCGGCCCATCGATACATCACGCTGCTGAAGTCCGAAACTGACCGAATCGACCAGCAAACCATCAGGGTCGAACAGGGCAATGTACTCACCGGCACGGCTAAGACTGAAATTCAGGTGATGGTAATCGGTGCTATAGTACAATCGCTCATTCTGCATCCCGGTCCAGGATCTCCAATGAATGGTTCCGGGGGTATCGTCGTACCCATCCGCCCATATCCTCAGAAATCCTTTGGCCCCGATAACCGTCCCAGCCGGAAATTTCCATTTGCAAGGATTACCAGGATTGTCTGTAATGTAAAACCCGCCAATATCCGTATCAAAGCTTTCGTTGTTGTAAAGCTCTATCCAGTCGGAGTAGTCGTCAAAATCAACGATATCGGCATTAATGGAAACATTGGATGCGAGAAACTCATTGATGCATATTTTGTGATTATCCTGTGTAAATGATGCAGCAGAAAGAAAGATACCAAATATGATCATTACCTGGTTTTTCATAGCAGGGGCTTCAAATCACAGTTTGATGATCTTCCTTGTCATTACAAAGTCATTTGTTCTGAGTGTGTTGAAAAATACTTCCTTCTGGAAGGATGATAGGTCGACTTGGTGTGTGGTTCCTTCCATTTCACTACTGAATAAGAGTTGCCCCTCCTCATTGATATCCATCTCCTGTTCAATAAGTGCGGCTAAGATATTTGCATCAGGAATATTCACATTCTGAAAAAACAAGGGCAGGCACCCCAAAACAATAATCGAAAAAATAACTGATATTCGTCTCATTGTTGTTGGATATTACTTTGATAATATACAAGTTACGACATTGGAATCCGCAAAGTCAATGGTTTGCGTGTCAAAATAGAACGGAATATTCCCAAAATAGAACGTTATCGTCCCAAATGGTGATCGGATCGTACCGTTAATAAGAATTTGCTGATTTTTCCGAGTTGAATCCCGCGAGCGCAAATAAAATAATTAATGGATCGATGATTGCCTTCGGCTAAAGATGAGGGCGTCTCATAAGTCCCATTTCTACCTTACTTCGTCCTGATGAAACCTATGATCCTAATGAAGGATTTGATCTGGTAAGAAAAGAAATAATTGAAATGATGTAAAGAAGACATG
>JAFGRC010000086.1 GCA_016935355.1 Bacteroidales bacterium | reverse complement strand
GGAATCAATGGTTTCGGCAGAATCGGAAGGCTCGCTTTCAGAGCATCATTATTAAGAGACGATATGGAAGTGGTTTCAATCAATGACTTAATCGATGTGGATTATATGGCTTATATGCTGCGTTATGATACCATTCATGGCAAATTTCAGGGTACTGTGGATGTTAAGGACGGCAAACTTGTAGTTAATGGAAAGGCGATTCGTGTTACATCAGAAAAAGACCCTGCAAATCTGAAATGGAATGAAGTACAGGCTGAATACGTCATTGAATCAACAGGATTGTTTCTTACCCGTGAAAAAGCTGAAGCACATCTGAAAGCGGGTGCCAAACGCGTGGTGATGTCAGCACCTTCCAAGGATGATACACCCATGTTTGTTTTCGGTGTAAATCACAAGAACTATAAGAAGGATATGGATATGGTTTCATGTGCGTCCTGTACGACAAATTGCCTGGCGCCTGTTACCAAAGTGCTGCATGACAACTTCGGTATCACGGAAGGTTTGATGACCACCGTTCATTCAACAACTTCAACCCAAAAAACTGTTGACGGACCTTCACTAAAAGACTGGCGGGGTGGCCGTGCAGCATCGGGCAATATCATTCCCTCATCGACAGGTGCTGCCAAGGCAGTTACCAAAGTGATACCCGAACTTAAGGGAAAACTTACCGGAATGGCATTTCGTGTCCCCACCCTTAATGTATCTGTTGTTGACCTTACCTGCCGTCTCGATAAAGCCACTGATTACGAAGCAATCAAAGCAGTAATGAAAAAGGCCTCCGAAAACGAACTGAAAGGCATACTGGGTTATACAGAAGAAGATGTTGTTTCAAGCGATTTCATCGGCGATTCACGTACTTCAATCTTCGATGCAAAAGCCGGCATCATGCTAAATCCCAACTTTGTGAAGGTGGTGGCCTGGTATGACAACGAATGGGGATATTCGTGTAAACTGCTTGACGTTCTAGCCTATATGGATACAGTCAAATAAATTCACCTGAATTTCTTTATACGCGACACAAAAAAGAGGGTGTTTCAACGACCGGGCCATCCTCTTTTTTTTCACTTCACAAATGCTTCAGAACGGTATTGTGATATGATCAGATCGCGGAAATAGAACATTAAAATATCAATATAAACAAACCCGACACGTGCCATCTCCATCGCCCCTTCCTGGCATAGACCAACACCATGCCCGTACCCCCTTCCACTGAAGATCATATTGCTGCTCTCCTGCGAAATTGTAAGGAATGTGGACCTCAACTGCAGATCCTGTCTGATATCACTGATCAATATCCTCCTGTCACCAAACGTGAAATATTTCAATCTGGCAGGTTGCTGCGTCAGGTTATCGGGAAGTAGGGACGATACAATCCCTTTACTGAGAAGGTATTGTCTCCATTCATTTAGGGAAATAACTTTCCTCCATTCATATTGGCTGGATTCTGAACAAAAAGGGTCATTTACCGGTGTAAGATACGGAAGGTCCTCGTTCCACTCGATTGCTGCACTGGCGGTCATCCCTCCGCAATTTGCATGATATGCCGTATTTGCCGGCTGACCATCCTGATCCGTGAGCACCTCATGTTCTGTTGCTAATACTGCCGCATGGATCTCTTCATCCCACCTGCTTTTACCGTTAAATGCCTGGCAATGCTGTCCGTCACACAGATTGAAACCTTCAAATGAATGCCGGTGAAAATTCTTAACCGCATAGGTCCGTATAAGCACCGCCTGCGCTTTATAATATTCAACCGGAGCCGCTATTCCACCTTCAGCTTCCAAAGTACCGGCAATGTACTTTTCCAGATCCAGCCGGTTTATGATTCTCAGGTTCTGACCGGCCACACCAACAAGCAGGTCATCATCTGATTCTTTTCCAGCAAATGAAGGGTAAACCGGCTTAATTGAAAATACGTTTTCAGACGATATGCCCCTGAATTCAATCTGATCAAATCCTCCGTGGGATTCAGCTGTATCTTGTATGGCAACTCCGTCAGCCGTGTAATCAATAAGCAAAATGGACCCCCTGCGCAAAGATTTTATCTGTTTGCCATCGCCGAACAGAATATATTCTCCCTGTACCACCGTAAATACTGCAGATTGAATTTCCCGGTCATAAAACAATCCGATCCTTATGTCAGAAGCCCTGGTAACCGGTATTCCGGCAAGAAAAAGAAAAAAAACCGTATATATAAAGGAAAATTTCATTGCTGCAAACCGGATCACAATATAACCATTATTCTTCTCTTCTGTATAAAATATCATGAATACGTTTTGCTACCCGTTCCGAAACACCCGCATCACCTAAAGTCTCGCGCAATAATGTAAATTGTTGCAGCATTTTGGACCGGTACGCCTGATCATGCAACAACCTGTCAAGTTCCGTCCTGATAACGGTTGCAAGATTATACTGTAAAAGTTCTTTCACAACTTCCGCATCCAGGATCAGATTAACCAGCGAAAAATACTTCACCCTTACAAAAAATCTGCCTATGAAAAAAGTAACCGGACTGGTTTTGTATACCACAACTTCGGGAACACCGAGCAAGGCGGTCTCCAGAGTCGCCGTACCTGATGTTACAACTGCCGCGGAAGCATTCACGAGCAGTTGATAGGTCTGGTCATACACAATATTTACATCATGACCTGTAAGGTATTGCCGGTAATATTCCGGAGGAACGGAAGGAGCACCGGCAATTACAAACTGATGACCGGGAAAGTCCATAATGACTTTTAGCATTTCCGGTAACAGATTGTTAATTTCCTGTTTCCTGCTTCCCGCCAGCAAAGCTACAATAGGCATGTCCTTTAGATTATTCCCCGCAATAAAATCATTACAGGAAAGTGCTTCAGGCTTAAATGCTTCGATACTGTCGATTACAGGATTCCCATAGTATTCCGCAGCAATCTTTTGATCCCTGTAAAAATTCACTTCAAATGGCAGAATTACAAACATTTGATCCACATACCTTCTGACCTTCCTGACACGCCATTTTGCCCATGCCCAAAGTTTGGGTGAAATGTAATAAAAAACCCTGATTCCATACTTTTTTGCATATCCTGCCATGGGCAAATTAAATCCCGAATAATCCACCAGGATCAATACATCCGGTTTAAAAGCAATAAGGTCTTTTTTGCAGAACCTTTTATTCTTTCGTATAACCGGATATTTTTTCAGAACTTCGATACCTCCCATCAGGGCCATATCACGATAATGAACAGAAAGACTTCCGCCGGCAGCTTTCATCAGGTCTCCGCCAAAACATCTGAATTCAGCCTCAGGATCATTTCTGCCAATAGCCTTCATCAGATTTGCCGCATGCATATCGCCTGATGCCTCACCCGCTATAAGATAGTACTTCATGTATCAGTTCAAATAATTTGTAATATCAGCTTTACCGCAAACAAGATTATTGTTAATACCACTGTGGAGCCCAAAATGCCCTTTGCTGCCTGCATCCAGTTTATACCTGTTAAAACCATAAAAAAAAGAAGATTGGGCAAAATGCAATGGCTTATTAATATGGGAATAATGTTAGCCGCTACCTTCAGGTTCGAGAAAATGGCAGATCCGATATCACGAACCGATGTAAAATAAATCATAAAATAGATCACGACTGGCAAAATGATACCGGCAACAATCCCGGTAAGGAGGGTATTGTATCTGCCAAATCTCTTATTTAGATTCAGATTCATCGAAAAAGCAAAATTCAGGGATTATTTTCCAGTTTCCAGCTATCCAGTTTTCTGAGCGTCTCGTAACTGGTAAGATCGATGTGCAACGGCACAATTGATACATAATTCCTGGCAAGTGCCCACTCATCCGTATCCACGGCATCCGGTTCACTGTTGTGAAAGGAGCCTGTCAGCCAGTAATAATTCCTTCCATGGGGATCTGTTCTTTGATCAAACTCCTCACACCAGTACCCCCTGTTTTGTCTGCAAAACTTTATGCCTTTTATCTCATCTTCCCGGGCATCCGGTATGTTAACATTCAAACAGACGCTTTTGGGCAGTCCATTGTCTAAAACGGCCCGAACAATCCTTTGGATATATATTCTGGCAGCCGAAAAATCGGCATCATGATCCAGATTGAGTAGTGAAAATCCGATTGAGGGTACTTCGTTTATGGAACCTTCCAGTGCCGCTCCCATTGTTCCCGAATAAAAGACACTTGTGGAAGAATTTGAGCCGTGATTAATACCTGAAACCAGCAGATCAGGCTTTTCAGGCAGAAGATGGTTGCATGCGATTTTGACACAGTCGACAGGTGTGCCATAACATTTGTAAAGGGCCACCCCATCCTTTTCACTGATCTTTCTGATCCGTAAGGGCAATTTAACAGTAATTGCATGAGACATGCCGGATTGTGGTTCCGCCGGAGCCACAACAACGACTTTCCCAAACGACCTCATAACGTCTGCCAATTCTTTCAGGCCTTTAGCCTCAATTCCATCATCATTGGTGACCAGAAACATCTTTTCTTTTCCTTTGTTCAGCATATCATTTTAAAAATAAGCACAAAGATATTCAATTAATCACATGCTTTAAAATCCGTTTACGCTAAAAGCTTTTTAAGTGAATTCACATCAATGAGTACCAAAATTCTTATTTTTGTTGCCTCACAAGGTCTCATTTAACGATTAATTTTAAAATGAACATTTCATACAACTGGCTAAAACAATATATAAATCTTAAGCTCGTACCTTCAGATCTTGCAAAGGTACTTACAGACATCGGACTGGAGGTTGAAAGCATGGAATCATCCGGGAAATACGATCATCTGAAAGGACTGCTGATCGGGGAGGTTAGAACATGTGAAAAGCACCCGGATGCTGACAAACTTTTCATTACAAGTGTCGATATCGGACAGGAAAAGCTCCTGAATATCGTTTGCGGTGCACCCAATGTCGCAACAGGCCAGCACGTTGTCGTGGCACCCGCAGGCACCACCCTTTATAAGGGCGATGAAAGCATGCAGATCAAAAAAGTAAAGATCAGGGGTGCCGTATCAGAGGGAATGATCTGTGCAGAAGATGAAATCGGCATGGGAAACAGTCATGAGGGCATACTGATACTTCCCGGTGATGCTCCGGTAGGTATTCCTGCAGAAACTTATTTCAATCCTGAACCGGATACCCTGTTTACCATCGGTCTGACTCCCAATCGCATCGACAGTGCATCCCATTTTGGTGTGGCGCGTGATCTTGCCTCATTTTTGAGAAATGATAAGGATGTCAGGGTTACAAGGCCGGACGTAACTTCATTCAGGGAGGGCGATGGCAGTTACCATGTAAAAGTGATCATTGAAAATGATCAGGCATGCAGAAGGTATGCAGGCGTTTGCATAACAGGAGTGAACATTGCTCCTTCCCCCCTCTGGCTTCAGAAGCGACTGAAATCCATCGGACTGAATCCTATTAACAATGTGGTTGACATCACGAATTTCGTCCTGTATGAACTGGGGCAACCCCTGCATGCATTTGATGCCGATACTTTAAAGGGAAGAATGATTGTCGTTAAAAACTTTCCGTCAGGAACAAAATTCATAACGCTTGATGGAATTGAACGGATATTGTCAGATCAGGATCTGATGATCTGTGATGCTGAAGAACCTGTCGCAATTGCCGGTGTGTTCGGTGGCTTGCATTCAGGCGTTACAGAGGCAACAACAAATGTCTTTATTGAAAGTGCCTATTTTGATCCGGTATGTGTCAGGAGAACTTCAAAACTGCACGGAATCAATACCGATGCATCTTTTCGCTTTGAAAGGGGCGTCGACCCCGGTATAACCGTTTATGCCCTGAAGCGCTGTGCACTCCTGATTGAAGAAATCGCAGGAGGCAGTATCGCTTCAGCAATTGTTGACGAATACCCGAATCCAATCCGGCCCAGAGAGGTATCGTTCAGTTACGACAGTGCATACAGACTGATCGGAGAACAAATTGAACCGGATACCATTAAGTCGGTTCTTGCTTCGCTTGAATTTGAGATCACCAAAGAAGACGACCATGGGCTGACGCTGCTTGTTCCCCCTTACCGCGTTGACGTTGAGCGTGAAGCTGACGTTGTGGAGGAAATACTCAGGATATACGGATACAATAAGATTTCCATTCCTGAAACCCTTAAAGCCAGTCTTTCATACAGCAAAAAACCCGATCAGGAAACACTTATCGATACCCTTTCGAATTATTTGTGCAGCAATGGTTTTTTTGAGATCATGTGCAATTCCTTAACAAAATCGGCTTATTATGAACACCTTACAACATTCAAATCGGAAAATCTTGCCAGGTTGATCAATCCGTTGAGCAATGATCTCAATGTAATGCGACAGACTTTGATATTCGGCGGACTCGAGACGATCTTATACAATACAAACAGGCAAAGACCAGATCTCAAGCTGTTCGAATTCGGTAAATGTTACAGCATGAAAAAACAAAAACCCGAACAAAATAAGGATCCTCTCGGTAAATATCACGAGGAATTTTATTTTTCCCTGTTTTTAACAGGTAAAGTTTCTGCATCAGGCTGGTTTTCGCGGGAAAGTCCGGTCAATTTCTTTCTGCTGAAAGCATATCTTGAAAATATAATGGTGCTGCTGGGTATTGATCCGGAAACAGCAAGCATTGTCAGTGTTCAAGATAAAAAAGACCTGTATGAACAAGGCATCAGATATCAGGCCGAAAACCTGGACATTGCCGAATTAGCCCTCATCAATCCTGAAATTCTGAAAACATTTGATATCCGCAGCGAAGTATGCTACGCTGAAATCATATGGCGTAACGTACTTGAAATAAATAAGAAGCACCAGGTCTCCCATAAAGAACTGCCCAAATATCCGGAAGTCCGCAGAGACCTTTCCCTTTTGCTTGACAGATCCGTTAACTACGAACGGATCAAGGAACTGGCATTCAAAACAGAAAGCCGGCTGCTGAAGAAAATTCACCTGTTCGATGTGTATGAAGGCGATAAAATTGAAAAAGGTAAAAAATCGTATGCGGTGACCTTTATCCTGCAGGACCCTGAAAAAACACTTACTGACGAGAAGATCGACCGGGTGATGAAAAAGTTGATGGATACATATGTAAATCAACTGGGAGCTGTGATACGATGAATAATATCAGTACCATTTCATTCCAGCGAAGCATTCATAATATCTGAAGGATGATGGGACAAATTGAGCTGATAAAAGGTGATATCACAAAATTGAAGGTTGATGCAATTGTCAATGCAGCCAACAGAAGCCTTTTGGGAGGAGGAGGAGTGGATGGTGCCATACACAGGGCAGCCGGACCGGATTTGCTGGAGGAATGCCTTACGCTCAATGGGTGTGAAACCGGTCAGGCCAAAATCACAAAAGGATACAACCTGCCTTCAGAATATGTGATCCATACCGTGGGACCGGTCTGGCACGGAGGTGATCACAATGAGGAAATGCTGCTGGCTGACTGCTACCGCAACAGTCTCAAAATCGCGGAAGAAAAAAGGTTTAAGTCTGTTGCTTTTCCGAACATCAGCACGGGGATATACGGCTATCCGAAAAACCTGGCTGCAAGGACAGCAATATCTACCACAAAAGAGTTCCTGAAGAACTCACAACATATTGAAAAAGTCATTTTTACAGCCTTTGATGATGAAAATTATCGGTTGTACAAGGAAATGCTGAGACCTGTATGACCTATCTGATCAATAATTATGTTTTCTTATCGATTTAATAGATGATTATTTTCCAGGTAAGCTTAAAATACATTTTGAGCAACCTGAACGTAAGGATATTATTGATAGCCAATTCAAAAGATTATGTGCTGAATACAATTAAAATAAGGCCTTATGTTTGGTTTTACCCTTTCAGATAAATTCCTTTCAAAGGATGAACAGAAAGTGTTTGAGGAACATATAAAGCTCATAAACCTTGACAAAGGTGTCTGGGAAGTGTTTGCATGCCTGTTCAGATCAAAAGTAAAGAATGCCAGACCACTTTTATTAAGAATATTTAAGAGAGATGAACTAGCTGGTGCTATAATCATCACGAAATGTACCGGATATGGAAATGCCCTTTTTAGCAACAAGATCTTGTCCGGATTCATAAATCTGCTGAAAATACCCTATTATCAGTGGATTAAATTCGGGTGTTGCATGGACATGATGTCAAATCCCGGTTTTGTGAAAAATCCTGAAGAATCAAACGAAATACTAAGGGCTGCCATCCAGTTCCTGAGAAAAAAAAGTCTTCTTTTGATCGTTACCGATTATACAACGAATTCCGGATTGTATGAGAATGCTTCTGTACTTCCCGCACTTCCCCATGCTTTGATTGACTGTTCAAAAATGGTTTCGATACAGGATTATCTGAAGGATTACAAAAACCTGAAGCGGAAGATGAATGTTTTCAAGATTAAAGGTGGAGAATACATCAGTGTGGAACGGCAGCTTAATGAAGAGCAACTGATATATTTGAAGAAATGTTTCTTGTCAACAAGCCAAAAAAGCGTGTTTTATTTGCCTTATCAGGACCTGTATCTCAGTTCTGCCATAACAACAAGTAAGACCAATATTGAAAATGTTCATTATTTTATTGCCTTGATGGATGGTCAGTTTATCGGATATCAGGCCGCCCTGAAAGCAGGTAGTCACTTGAACGCTTTACATGGTGCTTTTGACAGAGATCGCAAAACTACATACCATGCATATGATATCCTGTTTGTGAAAATGACTGAATTTGCTATCGAAAACGGACTTAAAACAATTGATTTCGGTGCCGTTCTGAATTTCACGAAACAGAAAATGGTCAATATGAAAATTGAAATGTCTTATTTTCTGTTAAGCAGGTACAAGAGCTTTCAGTTGTTTTTTAACATGTTGCTCAAGATTACAAAGGTGCAAAGCAAACACCAATTGAGATTCAGGGATGATGATACAATAATTTACCGGTAACAAATAATTTGGCACCAGAGGCAAACATCGCATGTATTTATGAAACTTGCAAGAACATTACCCTATAAAGGAATCGATCAGATGTTTAAGGCTATCTGACATTCGGCCGTTTCTTGATTTCAGCTCCGGTGCCCCGTCATCAATCTTTCCCGCAAGATGCTCGCGCATTTTGTCAAACATTCTGCCTGTAAGCAGTTTATAGGTAGTAAACAAGGCAACTTTTTTATCCCTGAGATCGGTCAACTGCTTTGTAAATCTTATCCAGTGCCGGTCAGGCGACTGCAACATGACCATCCATCCGGCAGTCCAGCATCCCAGCAGGACCACATCAGCCTCATCCGTAATACCGGGACTGTATTCCTGAATGGGAATCACTTTTACATCCAGACCCTTGCTGCTGAGATACTGACCGATTTCCTGACCAAATCTTCTGGTAATTCCGGTTCTGCTTTGATAAATGACCAATGCTTTTTTCATGCAGGAATGTTTTGATTATGTATGTGTATTGATTTCGTGAATGCAATGATTATGTATATCTATTATTCAAGATTGCCGAGGGCTTCTTTCATCCGCTTCATGGCTTCAACCAGGTTATCGTCGGATGTGGCAAAGGAAATTCTTGCGCAGGTCGGGTCACCGAAAGCCTCTCCGGGAACCATGGCAATATGGGCATTTTCGAGCAGATAAATACACAGGTCATTGGAGCTGTTGATCAGATTGCCGTTAAAAGATTTCCCGAAATATGCATCGATCTTTGGGAAAACATAAAAAGCCCCGTCGGGATCATAAACCTTTAATCCGGGAATATCACCGATCAACTTGACAATCAAATCTTTTCTTCTCTTGAAAGCCTTATTCATGTCAGCCACACAGCTTTGATCTCCTGTAAGGGCCGCAACAGAAGCCTTTTGTGCAATGGTTGTGGCCCCTGTGGTCGTCTGGCCCTGCAGTTTTTCACAGGCTTTGGCAATCCATACCGGAGCACCAAAATATCCTATGCGCCAACCGGTCATTGCATATGACTTTGAAACTCCGTTGATCACCACACAGCGGTCCTTTATATTTCCAAACCGGGCAATGCTTTCATGACAACCTATGTAATTGATGTGCTCGTATATTTCATCGGAAATGACCAGAATGTTTTCATGTTTTGCCAATATTTCAGCCAGTGCCTGCAATTCGTTTTTAGAATATACAGCTCCGGTTGGATTGGAAGGAGAACAGATCAAAAGTGCTTTGGTTTTGGGTGTGATTGCATTTTCCAGTTGTTCAGGGGTCATTTTGAAATTACTTTCGAATCCTGCATGAACCACGACCGGAATTCCCTCACAAAGCTTAACAAGTTCAATATAGCTTACCCAGTAAGGGGCCGGAATGATCACCTCATCACCCTTATCAATCAGCACCATGAGAGCATTTGCTAGTGAATGCTTGGCACCGCAGGATACCATGATCTGTTCAGGCTTGTAATCCAGATCATTCTCACGTTTAAACTTCGCTACGATGGCGTTTTTCAGATCCGGAAAACCACTCACGGGAGGGTAAAATGAGAAATTGTCATCAATGGCTTGTTTAGCAGCTGCTTTTATATGATCCGGAGTGAAAAAATCGGGCTCACCCACACTCAGATTGATTACATCAACTCCTTTTGCCTGAAGGTCGCGACTCTTCTGGTTCATGGCGACGGTCGCGGAAGGCGACAGACTGACTATACGGTTCGACAAACTTTCCATGTACAATTAAATAAGGTTTCTATATAATGGTTTTCAACCGTAAAAATAAAATTTTCAAAATTAAATTCATTAATATTACTGACAGTTATTAAAATTGTTTTTCCCCATGCCAGAAATCCTCGAAATCTTAAAGTATCTGTTGCCTTCTCTGGTTGTTTTCATCACCACCTGGTATCTTGTCAGGAAATATTTTGAATCAGAAGATAAAAAACTGCAGCAACAGCGAATGCTGAACAACCAGAATATGATCACACCATTGCGGTTACAGGCATATGAAAGGGCTATTATATTTCTGGAAAGGATTTCCCTTGAAAGTCTGATTTTGAGGGTGAACAAGTCCGGTTTTACCTGTCAGCAATTGCAGACTGAAATGCTGAATACCATCCGCTCCGAATTTGAGCACAACCTGTCCCAGCAAATTTACATCTCACATTCAGCATGGGAAATGCTTAAAGCAGCAAGAGCCACGACCATACAATTGATCAACAATACAGCCGGCAAGGTCCAGAAAGACTCCCCTTCTTTAAATCTCAGCAAAGCCATACTCGAAACACTGGTTGAAAGTGAAAAAGAACCGTGTGCAGATGCGATCAGGATGATCAAAAAAGAAATCAGCCAGCTTTTTGAATAAAGAATCAATCAATTGCACAATCAAGAAAGGAACCGGCTATCCGCACGATAGATCATCCTCGTGTTTGCAAACCGGACGATGCTCACAAACGCCTGTCTGGTGCCGGTTATACTGGGTTTAAAGAAGCTCAATGCTCCTCTTAACGAAACGGCCCAGATCCTCGCCTTTAAGCATGTTGTTTGACAACAGGGCGATATCGATCAGTTGCCGGACCACTTTGTTTTCTTTTCCGAATTTACGAAGCACTTGTTCCCGCTTATCCTTGAATTCCTGTATCTTCTTATTCAGATCATCAATGCGATCTTTGTCGGCCTGTTGAATCTCCTCGTCCTTTTTACCCTTATTTGCTTTTTCAATTTCAGTCTTGTTTTCCTCAAGGGGCTTTAATTTTTCATCATATTTGGCGAGCGACTTGCTGCACTTCTTTTCTTTTTCATCCTGTATGCGAAGCACCAGCGGATGGTTTACATTGATCACAACATTATACTGGTCGGGCATTTCTCCGTAAAAGCTCATGGGCCCTCCGCCGATCTGGGACATATCTTTCATGCGCCTCATAAATTCCATCTGTGTGATCAGGACCGGCTGATCGGTTTCTGAAAGACTTTCAAAAGTAACATTGTAATTGGAATTCGTTTCAGGAAGCTGAGAACTGAATACCGGTTTCAGATCATTTTGCTGGTCAGCGGTGAGTTTTGATTCCCTGGATTCCTCCTTTTGAATGAGGTTGTCAATAACGTCAGAATCCACTCTTACAAAATGGCTTTTATCGAATTTGGTTTCAAGATGGTTGATAAAATGCAGATCCAGATACCCGTCCATCAGCAGTACATCATAACCTTTGTTTTTGGCAGCTTCGATATATCCGAACTGCTCATCCATATTGGTAGTATAAAGGTATACCAGGGTTTTATGCTTGTCGGTCTGGTTTTCTTTGATCAGCTTTTCATATTCATTAATAGTGAAGCATTTTCCTTCTGTGTTTTTAAGTAGTGCAAATTTTGAAACCTGTTCGTGAAACTTTTCTTCTGAAATCATGCCGTATTCTATAAAAATCTTGAGATCATCCCATTTTTTTTCAAATTGTTCGCGGTCATTCTTAAAAATATCATGAAGCCTGTCGGCCACCTTTTTTGTAATGTGTCCTGAAATTTTCTTCACATTTGAATCGCTCTGCAAATAGCTCCGGGATACATTCAGCGGTATATCCGGTGAATCAAGCACACCATGAAGCAACGTAAGAAATTCCGGCACGATCCCTTCAACGGAATCCGTTACAAAAACCTGGTTGCAGTATAACTGGATCTTATTCTTCTGAATGTCAAAATTGCTTTTAATCTTTGGAAAATACAGAATTCCAGACAGGTTAAACGGATAGTCCACATTAAGATGAATGTTAAAAAGAGGCTCCTCCGAAAGGGGATACAGGTCCCTGTAAAAAGCCTTGTAATCCTCATCTTTAAGATCTACCGGCTTTTTGGTCCACAACGGTTGGGTATCGTTAATGATGTTATCTTCATCCAGTTCTACCGATTTACCATCCTTCCATTCGGTTTTCTTGCCAAAAGCTATCGGTACAGGTAAAAACCGGCAGTATTTCTTCAATATCCCGGTAATTCTTGATTCATCAAGGAATTCTTCAGAATCCTTGTCAATATGAAGTATTACCTCCGTTCCTCTATCCGTACGCTGACCTTCTTCAATCTCATAATCGGGAGAGCCTTCGCATACCCATTTCACAGCCTGTGCTTCTTCCATATACGACCTGGTAATGATTTCCACCTTCTCTGACACCATGAAAGATGAATAAAAGCCCAGCCCGAAATGACCGATAATGGTACTTTCTTTATTCTTATACCTGGTCAGGAAGTCTTCTGCACTTGAAAACGCAATCTGGTTAATGTATTTCTCAATTTCCTCGGATGTCATGCCAATACCGCTGTCGGTGACAGAAATTGTTTTTTTCTTTTTATCAAGCCTGACCCTTATTGTCTGATCACCCAGCTCACCTTTGAACTCACCCATATTGGCCAGGGTTTTTAACTTTTGCGTTGCATCTACTGCATTTGATATAACTTCTCTCAGGAATATTTCATGGTCTGAATAGAGAAATTTCTTTATGATCGGAAAAATGTTTTCGGTGGTTACATCAATTTTACCTTTCGTCATTGCCATAAATATTTTGGTTATACATGATTTTCCTCAGCCCAACCCTTTTTCAAAGTCCGTGCCACTCCGGGTTTTATGTCAATACGTCATAATCGTCCAGGAAGAATTGTCATGATTCTCTTAAGCCGGTCCCGTTTAAAACCAGCCTCACTCAGGAATATTGCGTATATCGATATCCTCAGTTAAATTCCAGAATCCGTTTTCAAATTTGAAGCCATCATAGGAAAAATCGGGACCATAAAACTGGTAATTACCGGTATAAGAAGGCCTTTCAGGAGAAAGATGATCGAATACGATCATGTTCAGGGAAGAAACCCAGTTCAAAGCCATCTGCACCTTTGCTGAGTATTCAAACACAATACGGGAATGCACATCATTTCCTTCCCGGAAAAAAGGGTGCCCGAATACAGGTTCGGTACCTTCTTCAAAATGCAAAACGTCAATTATTTTTCTTGAAATGAACAGGTCACAGGGATCATATCCCAGCGTTATATAATAAGTAATACCGTTATGCATTTGCTCAACAATTTCATAGATCAGGGCTCCATACCAGCTTTCATGATTCAAAACGGCATCTTCAGGATCCTCTGTGTTGTCACTGTCGTCATATAGTCTGTAAACAAGAGGCACTTCCCCCTCCTTTGGTTTGTATTGTATGAATCCGTAATAACGGTTTGATCTTTCCCGGTATTGAAGATTCCAGGTATAGAACCTGATCCTTCTGTCGGGTGAATAAATTTTGCCCAGATTTTTCAGTACGTCAAACGGATGGTCAAATGTGGCAGGATCGTGCAGCAGGCTGTCAAGATTCGCAGCAATAGATTCACAAAGATCTTCCTTAATGGCATCACTACCGCTTTGAACCATCTCTGAAAACAACTGGTGAAGAGAAGTCTCCAGTGTGTTATGGGATCCCTGAGCCTGTGCAGTACACATCCATTCACAAATCATCAATAAAGCTGCAACACCATATAACTTTCTTATCACAACCATGGTCCAATGATATGATAATGGACATTATTTCAGGGGAGATAAAAACGTATTTATTTTACGATCAGATTGATGTCCTTCAGCAGGTTATCTTTATAGGATTTCCCTATGGGTATGGATTTTGATCCGTCGTGTACCTTGATGAGGATGGAATTATCCTCAATAACATTAATCCTGCTTGTATTCACGATAAAGGAACGGTGTACGCGGGAGAACTTGCTGCTGGGAAGTTTATTTTCCACAGCTTTCATGGTAAAATGAATGGTGAATTTCTCATTGAATGTATTGAAAATAACATAGTTTTCAAGCGCTTCAACCCACAATAT
The DNA here is from genome assembly GCA_016935355.1 of Bacteroidales bacterium. Lineage (GTDB taxonomy): Bacteria > Bacteroidota > Bacteroidia > Bacteroidales > UBA10428 > UBA5072. The sequence continues at coordinate 1,666 of JAFGRC010000086.1, read as the reverse complement.
ATCTTCATATTTTAACCGGACAAGAGCCGAGTTTTTCTTTATGAAAATTTCATTTTCCTTGGAATCGACCTTGTTCTTAAACCTGACATTTGCCTTGTTAATGGATTTAAAGAACCGGCTGTAGGAAATCGGTTTTAATAAATAATCCGTAACATCATAGTTGAAAGCATCCAGTGCGTATTTGTCCTTTGACGAAATAATGATGATCTGCGGGGGATTGGTAAGGGTTTCCAAAAAGTCGATTCCGCTCATTTCGGGCATTTCGATGTCAAGAAAAATAAGATCGATATCTTCATCACTACCGAATGCATTAATTGCATCCACTGCATTTTCATATGAAGCCAGTAAGCGCAGCTGATCCGTTCTGGAGATGAATTCTTCGATAATCTTTCTGGACATAAGATCATCGTCAATTATTATACAATTCATGCGTAATAGTATTACATCAATAAACCTGGAATCCCGGTCAATAATTTATCAAATATATAAAAAATTCAGTCTTATCTGAATAAATACATTCATTATTTTATTGTGTCTCAGAATCAATATCATGATTATCAATTAAAAACCTTTTGATATCATCCCCATGCCTGAGGCTGTTTTTCAGCCACTGAACCTTTAGTTTTAAATTCTCCTCATTACTGAGTTGCCAGGAGCAGCCAGAATTACGAAGCTTAAGTATCATCTGATGTATTATTACAGCAACAGCGACAGAAATGTTAAAGCTCCGCGTAAAACCATAAATGGGTATTTTCAGGGATTCATCCGACAAACGCAGAGCGTCAGCGGATAAGCCTTCCATTTCAGTACCAAACATCAAAGCGACTTTACCTGCTGTAATGTCAAATTCCTCGACAGGTTGTGCATGAACATCCGGTGTGGCAGCAACAATGCGGTAACCGCCTCTTTTTATGTTTTCCAATGCGGTAGTGGTGTTGTTTGCCGACCGGTTGTATTTATGAAGTGTCAGCCATTTGGATGAGCCTAATGCAACATCAGGATTAACCTGGTATTGATTGCGGTTTTCAATTATGTGTATATCCTGTATCCCGAAGCATTCACAGGAACGCAAAACAGCACTTGCATTATGAGGCTGAAAGATATCCTCCAGCACAACAGTAATATATCTTGTACGGTTTTTGAGGACCCGGTCAATTTGATGCAACCGTCCCTCCGTGACGAACTGCTGAAGATAAGATGCCAGTTTCTCTTTCATATCGCTGCAGATCAGCTTTATTTGTATCCTCAGATTTTAAAAGTACAATGAATTAAAATTTTGTAGGCTGAACAACCATTTCCCTGCCTGTCCCATACTGAAGGTCGGGAACCCAGGAATGCAATACCTGCGAAGCCGGAAAGTATTATATCCTGTCTTTCTGCTGAATACGCTTTCACATCTTGCTTTGGGATTTTATACCCGTGATTCAAAAAAAAAGGGAGCACTGAAATGCCCCCCCTTTGAACCCATCAAGTAAATTTATTTTACAACATCGGCCAAATCGCTGCCAGCTTTGAACTTTACAACTTTTTTGGCTGGAATTTTAATTTCTTTACCAGTCTGGGGATTTCTGCCAGTCCTTGCACTTCTCTTTGCAACGGAAAATGAACCGAAGCCAACGAGAGCAACGCGGTCACCCTTTTTAAGAGCCTGGGTAGTGGCTTTAAT
>JAFGRC010000085.1 GCA_016935355.1 Bacteroidales bacterium | reverse complement strand
GATGGTTGGCCCATCAATTTCAGGGTATTATTGCCTGCCAGCTGGTCACGCCGTGCCATGCAGTCAGGAGGCGGAGGCAATAACGGGATCATTACCGTGAGAGAAGGCAACAATCCAATGCTCGGCAAAGGATTTGCCATATATGGCAGCGATGCAGGCCACCAGGTTTCATTTTCAGGAGGTCCTCCTGGCATGCAGAGTACCCTGCTGGCGACAGGTCCCGAAGGATCTTCGCCCGATGACTGGGCGGTGAACGAGGAGGCCATCCGCAATCTCGGCTACATGCAGATGAAGAAGACACATGACGCAGCCATGGTGATCATGGAGAGGGTTTATGGAGAACGGCCGCAGTTCAACTATTATGTCGGAAGTTCACAGGGCGGACGGGAAGGTCTGATGGTGGCGCAGCGATATCCGGCTGATTACGACGGCATCATTTCCAATGTGCCGATCGTGAATTTTTCCACGTTAATGCTCGCTCCTGAGCTGATAAGGATACAGGAAAAATCTTTGGCCAACTGGGTAACGCCCGCAAAGGTCAAAGCGATTACTGCTGAATTTCTGAAACAGTGTGACAATCTTGACGGATTGTCCGACGGCATCATGAATAACTATATAGAGGCACGCGCTGTCTTTAACATAAATGATGGCATTGGTCCCGACGATCCATGGGCTGCTTTGCGTGCACCAAATGGTGTGGATCCTGATCCCAATGACACATTTGCATCAGCAAAACTTACAGACGGTCAGATCAGAACCCTTGAGTTGACCTACAGTACTTACAAGTTTTCGACTCCGCTGGCAAATGGTGTCACATCGTTCGGAATGTGGGTTCCGAATGCCGAACCTGACTCGTATGGACTGATCTCCGGTATCAGGTATAGGGGACAGGAGGGTGCAGATATAAACGCACCGATGCATACACACCTGGGCGTACTGGGAGTCACCGGCTTCCTGATGCAGAACACCGCGGCCAATCCATTGGATTATGTCGAAGGAGGAAAATGGAACAGACGCCGGGAGGAGATATCCGAATGGCTCGACGCCACCGATCCGGATCTTACTGCTTTTTATGAGCAGGGAGGCAAGATCATCATTACCATTGGAACGGCCGATAACCTGGCCTCGGACGGTGCCCAGCTGGATTATTACCAGTCCCTGATCGATGAGATGGGTTGGTCCACCATCGATGAATTTGCCCGGTTGTATGTTGTACCCCAGGGAAGTCACGGTTTATCGGGAAGAAGCTATTCGGTGAACGGGGAGGGGAAACAGGTTGCAGTTAAAGCCATACCCAGACCCGACCCGAATGATAACATGGACCTGATCATGGCATGGGTGGAGCAGAACCAGGCTCCATCGAAAACACTTGTGATCAATGAAGAGGGTCGAATTGGCGTCAAACCCGAAGGGAAAGGATATCTCCTATGTTCCTATCCGAATTATCCCAGGTATGTTGGAGGTCCTGCTGATTTGGTATCTTCATATGTCAGCGCAGCTTTTCATGCCGGTAGCTCCCGTCCCTGAAATGAATGTAAGCATGGGACTTGCCAATAGAATGGCTGCAGGTAATGACGTTGCGTTGATCACCATTGGCAGGAATTCAGGCGAGTTCTATGACAGGGTGGTGGAAGGGGATTTTAATCTTACTCAGGCGGAAAAGGAGCTGGTCGAAACGGTTTCAGCCGCATTCCATGCACAGGGCAAAAAGGCCGTCGTCATCCTCAATATTGGTGGCGTGATAGAAACAGCAAGCTGGAGGAGTATTCCGGATGCGATACTGCTGGCCTGGCAGACGGGACAGGAGACCGGAAATGCGATCGCTGACGTGATAAGTGGCAAGGTCAATCCTTCCGGCAAGCTGGCATCCACATTTCCAATGCAATATCAGGATGTACCCTCTTCGGGCAATTTTCCCGGGGCTGTGATTGAGACGGAGCCGGAAGCTGAAGCTTCGGGTGAACAACCGGGTATTGCCTCCTTCTTAAGTCCCAAGCCATCCAGAATTGTCTATGAGGAAGGTATTTACGTGGGTTATCGGTATTATGAGACCTTCGGCATCGAACCGGCCTATGAATTCGGACACGGATTGTCATACACCACATTCGAATATAGCAACCTGAACCTTAGTGCTGTAAGTTTTAATGGGCAATTAACTGTAACAGTCGATGTGATCAATACCGGCAATGTGCCCGGCAAGGAAGTTGTTCAGCTGTATCTCAGTGCTCCGGCCAATAAGTTGGATAAACCTGAACTGGAGCTGAAGGGTTTTGCAAAAACCAGGTTGCTGCAACCCGGAGAAACGCAGACCCTTACTTTTGCAATTAACGGCAGGAGCCTGGCTTCTTTTGATCCTTCATCATCTTCCTGGGTGGCTGAAGCCGGTACTTATGAAGTAAAGATCGGAGCTTCTTCGAAAAATATCCGTCAGACTGCGACCTTTGAGCTTGCAGACGAGCTTCTGGTAAAAACCGAAACCAGGGCGCTGGTACCTTCAGAAAGCATCGATGAACTGAAACCCTGAAATGATATTTACAGTTTTTCTTCAAGAAGTTTCCGGAGTTCTCTGTAATCATTTATTACAGTGAATTCCGGATAATCATCGATCACATTTTGCGGGGGACGGAACAGCACGCCGTGGTCAGCTTCCTGCAGCATGGTGATATCATTGTAAGAATCTCCGAAAGCATATACGTCAAAATTAAGGCTTTTGAGGGCCCTGACCGTATGACGTTTACCATCCCTTTGTCTGAGAATATAGTCTGCTACCATTCCGTTCTCATCAATTTCCAGCGAATTGCAGAAAAGTGTAGGCCTGCCGAGTTTTTCCATAAGCGGATCGGCAAATTCAACGAAGGTATCTGACACCAGTATAAACCGGGTCATGCCCTTCAGCCAGTTCACCATCTCAGGCGCACCGTCAAGAGGCTCAATGGTGGCAATGACCTGCTGTATGTCCCGCAGGGTGATGTTTTTTTCGCGGAGTATTTTTAACCTGTGTTGCATCAATTCGTCATAGTTCCTGATATCGCGCGTTGTGAGGCGCAGTTCCGGGATCCCTGTTCTGTCCGCTACGTTGATCCATACTTCGGGAACCCAGACACCTTCGAGATCAGAGCAGACAGCGTGAAGTTTTTTCATATTTTCCTAATTTCTCCTTCCTGGTTAATAATTGTCCTTCAGGAATTCCTTAAAAAGTTTATAATCGTTATCGAGTCTCATAAAGGTCTCTTTCCTCTGATCCAGCCCTTTCATGGCCGGAGGCAGTTCCGGATCAATACCGATTACGCGACGGATCTCATCGGGAAATTTGGCCGGATGGGCTGTTTCCAGACTGATACAGAGCTGTCCGGGATCCGCATCTTCAGGATTTACGGAAAAATTTTCCATGAGGCCTGCCCAGCCGGCTGCACCGTGCGGTTCAAGAATTATCTGATGTTTGTTATACACGCCGGCAATGGTTTCGACTGTTTTTTTATCGCTGATGCTGACCGCGTAAATGTCTTTGCGCATTTGTTCAATGTCGGGTTCTTTCACAATGTTGCCCGCCTCGTCCATCATGCCGCCATACAGGGTAACCACGCGGGCCATATTGCTCGGGTGTCCAACGTTCATGGCACTGGATATGCAGTTACGGGAGGGTACAATGGTTTTATAGCTGCCGCTTTGCCAGTAAACAGGCACTTCATCATTTTCATTTGTTGCAATGACAAAGCGTTTAACGGGCAGTCCCATCCTCCATGCCAGAAGGCCTCCCATTACATTGCCGAAATTTCCCGAAGGCACCGAGAAAACGGTTTTTTCCGGATGATCTGTGTGGCCGGCCCGGCAATAGGCATATATATAGTAAAAAGACTGTGGAATCAGTCTGCCGATATTGATGGAATTTGCCGATGAAAGGTTCAGATGGTCGAGTCCGGGATCGGAAAAGGCTTTTTTGACCAGTGCCTGGCAATCATCAAACTTGCCGTTAAGGGCAATGATCCGGATGTTCTTCCGGAGCGTGGTCATTTGTCTTCGCTGCCGGGAAGTCACTTCCTTTTCGGGATACAGCACCACGACCTGTATATTGTCCAGTCCGTAAAATGCATTTGCAATGGCGCTCCCGGTATCTCCCGAGGTGGCTGTGAGTATGAGCAGGTTGCGTTCTTCCAGTTTCAGGAAATATTGCATGAGCCGGCCCATCAGTCTGGCGGCAAAGTCCTTGAAAGAAGCTGTCGGACCCTGGTCAAGCCTCAGGATATATTTCCGTTCATAGATGTTTTCGACCGGAACTTCAAAATCATATGCGTCCTTTATCAGTTCAAACAGGTCCGCGTCTTTGATTTCGCTGTGCAGGAATAATCTGGCTGTTTCAAAGGCTACTTCATGATAATTCTTCCGGGAAATGCTTTGAATAAAAGCTTCATCAATGCCCGGAAGATGATCCGGCATATACAATCCGTGATCCGGAGCAAGTCCTTTAAGCAGCGCTTCACGGAAACTTACCTTATCCGCTTTTCGGTTGGTTGAAAAGTATGAAATTTTCCGGATCATAAAAGATAAAGGATACAATGTTGTTATTCAGGTATTCAGTTGTTCAAAATGCCGGGGTTTAAAATCCTTTAACGATTCAAGCTTCAGATCGGCAAAGTCAAACCGCGTACTGTTGATGTTATGACTGTCGGGAATAACCACAACCTTCATGCATGCAGCTTTAGCAGCAATGGCTCCGTTGAATGAATCCTCGAATGCCAGGCAGTGTAAAGCCGGGATGTTTAGTTTCCTGGCTGTTTGTATGTATACAGAGGGATGCGGCTTGCAAAACTCATCATTCTCGGAGGAATGGATGATTTTGAAGAAATCAAAAAGATGGAATTTCTTAAGGGCTGCCATAATCAGTTTTAAGGGCGTGGATGAAGCGATCGCTGCGGTAATACCGGAGTCTTTAAAAAACTGCAGCACATCGAGAAAGCCCTCCATCAGTTCGGCATCTTCCTCGTAAGCGGGTTGAATGATTTCCATCAGTTCTTTATATACCTGAAACAGGCTCTTGTTTTCCCAGGGGAAATGGTTATACCAGTATTGAATTGTGGCCTGCATATCAAGTCCGGTAGTCTGACGGCACAACTCCGGACTCAGGTCAATGCCCACAGATTTGAAAACCTTAATCTCAGCATCCCTCCAAAGCGCTTCCGAATCAATGATGATTCCGTCCAGATCAAATATAACAGATTCCAGCATATTTCTGCGTATTACACGTTAGCCACCCTGATTATGTCGGCAAACACCCCTGCAGCCGTAACATCGGCTCCGGCACCGTAACCCCTGATCACCATGGGTTGCTCATTGTAACGCTCTGTCGTGATCAGAATAATATTATTGCTTCCTTCCAGCGGATAGGCGGGATGATGGATATCCACGTCAACCAGTTCAATGGTCGCCTTACCCTGCTCCAGGCGGGCGATATATCTTAATTTTTTATGGTCTCCGGCAAGTTGTTCCCTGCGTGCTTCAAATTCAGCATCGTGCTTTTCAATCTGCTTCCAGAAGTCTTCAAGAGATCCCATAAAGCATTCTTCCGGTAAAAAAGGAATTATTCTTATATCACTTTCTTCAAATTCATAACCTGCTTCACGTGCTAAAATCAGTAGCTTTCGTTTTACATCAATCCCGCTCAGGTCGATCCGGGGATCGGGTTCAGAAAAACCGCATTCCATGGCGAGTTTGACAGCCCTGCTCAACGGGATCTCTTCGCTGATGTTATTGAAGATAAAATTTAGTGTACCGGAAAGGACGGCTTCCAGTTTGATGATCTTGTCCCCGCTCCGGATCAGGTCGTTCAGTGTGCTTATGATCGGCAATCCTGCCCCCACGTTGGTTTCAAAAGTGAATTTGACGTTCTTTTCCTGTGCGGTTTTTTTCAGGTCGCGGTAAAGATTATATGCTGAGGAACACGCGATCTTATTCGCGGTTACCACGGAGACATATGAACTTAGCACTTTCCCGTAAGTATCTGCAATTCCGGCATCGGCAGTGCAATCGATATATACACTGTTCCTGAGATTCAGGAATTGCATTTTCTGGATGAACAGGTCAATGTCGGTCTTTTCCCCGTATTTTTCCAGATCTTCTTCGTACCGGGAGAGGTTAATCCCATCCGGATCCAGTAACATTCCATATGCATTGCATATGCCGATCACGTTCACCTTCAGGTGGTGTTCCCGCATTAGTGTCTCCTGCTGGTCTCTGATCTGACTGAGCAATTTGCCGCCAATCGTACCTGTTCCCACCAGGTATAAATGGAGGTCCTTGTAATGCGAAAGGAAAAATCCTTCATGAATAACATTAAGGGCTTTTTTAAGACTTTCTTTGCGGATAACAATGGAAATGTTTAATTCGGATGAACCCTGTGCTGTTGCGATAACACTGATCCCGTTACGGCCCAGCGATGAAAAAAGAATGGCAGAAATGCCGGGAGTGTTTTTCATTTTTTCACCAACGATGGCAATGACAGACAGGTCCTTTTCAACCTGAATGTTGATTTCTTTCCGCGTTTTGATTTCTGTTTCAAACTGTCCCTCAATGGCTTTCAACGCTTTGCCGAAATCTTCCGGATTGATGGCAAAAGTGATTGAATATTCAGAGGATGCCTGGGTAATGAGTATGATATTGATGTTGTTTTGCGCCAATACACCAAAGAGACGGGATGATATTCCCTTGACCCCTACCATTCCTGCACCCTGCAATGTGATCAGGGTGATATCATCGATGGATGAAATGCCTTTTATCAGGGATTTCCCTTCGCCCGTACCATGCTTTGTGATGATCGTTCCGGGGGCTTCAGGATTAAAGGTGTTTTTTATGGCGATTTCAATGTTTTTCTGATAAACCGGATGTATTGTGGGTGTGTAGATCACCTTTGCACCAAAATGGGAAAGTTCCATTGCCTCTGCATAGCTTAATGTGTCAATGGCAATGGCCTTATTCACTTTCTTTGGATCTGCTGTCATGAATCCGTCAACATTTGTCCATATTTCCATGCGTTTGACTTCCAGGGCTGCTGCAATGATGGAAGCGGTGTAATCCGAACCTCCCCTGCCAAGGGTGGTGGGTTCGTTCGTTTCGCTGGTGGCAATGAACCCGGGTACTATACCTGTTTTCCTGTAATTCCTGAAGCAAGCCCGGATCAGACGGTTGGTCAGATCGAAATTGACTTTGGCATTTCCGTAATCATCATTGGTTTTGATTAAAACCCTCACATCAACCTGCTCTCCATTGGGAACGATCTTGCTCATGATAAACGTTGAGAGGATTTCTCCGAAACTCAGAATTTTGTCCAGTATTTTGGGTGTCATATCATTCAGAAGATAAACACCGTTAATGACCGAACCGAGCTCTTTCTGCAACATGCTGATATGAGACCGGATTTCGCTTTTCAAGGGTTCCCTGAATAAATTGTCAACAATTTCAAGGTGTTTGTTTTCGATATCATTGAAAATCCTGAAGAAATCGTCATCTCGTTTGGCGGCTTTATTGCTTAATTCAATCAGTTGATCGGTAATGCCTGAAAACGCAGAGATCACGATTATTATCTGATCTGATTGTGATTCAATAATTTCTTTAACCCTTAGGATGTTCTCAGCAGAGCTTATGGTTGAACCTCCGAATTTCAATACCTTCATAATCCAAATCGTTAACAGTTATGTTTCAAAATCGCCTGGACAAGGACTTTTCCGTTATGCTGCATGCAAACTGTCAGTGAGTGTAAAATCACACAGCCTTAACAAAACGTTGATGAATACAAATCCCTAAAAATAATACAGAAATTGCGATTAAAAAAGTTTTACGCTGTCTGCAACAACATTCCTGTCAATTTTCCGGATCAGACCCTGTAATACCGAACCGGGTCCGGTTTCATAAAACGTATCCGCTCCGTCAGAAACCATATTCTGCACGGTTTGTGTCCATTTTACCGGTGAGGTAAGCTGTTTCTTCAGATTATCCCTGATCACCGACGGGTCCGTTGACGATCTGGCAGTGACATTCTGGTATACCGGGCATACCGGCGGACTGAATCCGGCCAGATCAATGGCTTTTTCAAGTTCCATTCTTGCAGGTTCCATTAATGGTGAGTGGAAGGCTCCACCGACAGCCAGCTTGAGTGCCCTTTTTGCACCCAGGGCCAGAAGTTTTTCGACGGCAAGATCAATTCCCTTTATTGATCCCGAAATCACGATTTGTCCCGGACTGTTGTAATTGGCCGGAACTACCACAGCATCGATCTCATGGCATACTTTTTCCACAATTTCATTTTCCAGTCCCAGAACAGCTGCCATGGTCGAAGGTGACTGCTCGCAGGCATTTTGCATGGCTTCTGCACGTGCATATACCAGTTGTAGTCCGTTTTCAAATGAGAGCGCACCAGCTGCCACAATTGCTGAAAATTCACCCAGGGAATGGCCTGCAACCATATCGGGACTGAACCGGTCACCCAGGACCCTGGAAAGTACCACTGAATGAATGAAAATGGCGGGCTGCGTAACCTTTGTCTGTTTAAGTTCTTCTTCCGCGCCGGAAAACATGATTTCTGTTATATTGTACCCGAGTACACTGTTTGCTTTTTCAAAAAGTTCTTTTGCCAGACCGGAATGATCATACAGGTCTTTTCCCATTCCGGAATACTGGGCACCCTGACCGGGAAATACGAATGCTATCATAGGTTCAGTGATTTATACAGCCGACAAAAGTAACATTATCGGGAAAAATAACAAGAGGAGGTAAAGTTAAAATCTATGGACCAGCGCGTTACTACACATACATAATTACTTAAGCGTCGCTGCGGAAGGTTTTCTGTTATTTAGAATGTACCTGCACCAAGCATGACCAGCGAGCACTGGTTCACCACCTGAATACCATTCATTTTGGCAAGTCCGGCAAGCTCTGTATTGTTCGTTCCGGGATTGAAAATGATACGCTTGGGTTTCAGGGAAAGTATGTAATCATAATGCTGCTTTTGCCGCTCCGGATTGAGATACAGTAAAACCGTATCCACTGCATCAAGTGATGGCTTGCCGGTATGGATCTTTATATCCGCGATCGTTCCCTCTCTGGCACCCAGAGCTATCACTTCATAATTTCTGTTGCGAAGTGCTTTAACGGCTTTGAAGGAGAACCGCTCACGATCCGGACTTGCTCCCAGCACAACAATTTTACTCATATGATGGCCGGCATTTTCAATCGTTTAACCATCTCTTGAAATCAGCACGACCGCATAAGCTGCAATTCCTTTGCCTTTACCCACAAAGCCCAGATGTTCAGCAGTTGTCGCTTTAACCGAAATATTATCTGTTCCGGTTTTGATCGCAGACGCAAGATTTTCTTTTATGATTCCGACATAATCCCTGATCTTTGGCTGTTGCAGACATATGGTCGTATCAATATTCCCCACCTTGTATTGACATTCTTTCAGCAAATTTAAAGTTTTCTGAAGAATGATCATACTGCTGATTCCTTTAAATTCAGATTCGTTGTCGGGGAAATGGAAGCCGATATCCCGTAAGCCCGCAGCACCCAGGAGTGCATCACAAATGGCATGTATCAGCACGTCCCCGTCTGAATGGGCAACAGGACCTTTTTCAGAAGGGATCTCCACACCGCCCAGAATCAGTTTTCGTCCCGCAGCCAGTTGATGAACATCATATCCGAAGCCGATTCTGAAATCCATAAAGCGGTTATTTTAATAGTCAAAATTCAGGCCCAGCGTAAAGCGCATGGTATTGGCCAGAGGATTGTTCCTGCCTGATGTTGAAATGAGGTATGAAAAATCGAGAAAAAAAACATTCAGGTTCATTCCGATCCCGGTTGCAAAATATTTGCGGTTTCCTTTGTTTTCATGCTCATTAAAATAGCCGATGCGTATCGCAAACTGTTCCCTGTACCAGTATTCCAAACCGACTGAGAACATGATCTCGTGCATTTCTTCACTGAAACCGTCAGGTGCATCATAAAATGATTGTATCCAGCTCAGCGGAAGGGAGGCCGGTGTCTTTTTTCCGTACCGGATCACAGGATCGCCGTTCAAATCGGTACTGTCGGCATAGAAAATCGGAGGTGTGGGAACAAGCAGTTTGCTCAGGTCGAAAGATGCCGTTAAGGAATTGTATTCATCAATTCCGAATGTGTATCGAGCTCCGGCACGCAAAGCAGCAGGGATAAACTGTTTGTCAGACCCTTCGGTATAGGAGATTTTTGTCCCGAGGTTGCTGAAATTTACACCCCAGGCTATTTCGCCATCCTGGTTGGCAATATCAAGAGGATGCTGATAATATAAACCGAGATCGGCTGCAAATGAATAACCTGCATTATATTGTTGACCTTCAATGGTTCCTCCGCCGGTAATATCCGAACGGACAAAACGCATCACGAGTGCACTGGACAGATAATCCGACAGAAGTCTGGAATAACCGGCATCAATGGCAAACTCATTCGGACTGAAATTACCGACCAGAACACCTTCAATGTCACGAAAGATAACCTCACCCAGTGAAAAATACTTCAATGATGCGCTGATGGTCTGCCGGTCATCGAACCGGTAAAAAGCTGAAAGATAGGCCATATTGATATCATTGACGATATTGCGCAGCCAGGGTGTATATGCAAGAGACACACCGGTTTTGTTTTCAATGAACGCATATTTTGCAGCATTCCAGTGCTGGGAATTCACATCCGGTCTGGTGGCGACACCAAGATCCCCCATGGCGCCTGCCCGTGAATCCGGAGCAATGGTCAGGAAAGGGACCGTCGTCTGGATGGCATTCAGTGAACCCAAAAGCTTATTGGTGATGGTTCCCGAACCCGAACTCTGAGCGGCTGCATTTGAAGCGAGGATTGAGAAAAAACAGACTAGCAGCGTTAATCTTCTTAAAATCATCATTTTATTTTTTAGTGGCACAAATATAGAATATTTCTTCAAAGGACTTTTTTAAAACAGGGATTTTGTGAAATTATTGTCTGATCACGACAAGTTTCTCGTAACGGTCAGCATGTGAACCATTTTTATTCCGCACCACCATGCGATATGGATACACACCCTGTCTGAGATAATTTCCATTCTGATCCTTCAGGTCCCAGTAGATCGGCGATGAACTGAATCCGGCAGAGCTGATGGTATTTTCAATGGTTGCGACCATTCGGCCGGACAGGTCAAAAATGTAAATGTTTACGGTCAGTTCTTCATCCGGCTGATTGTGTTCAAATTGAAATATGGTATGATCGGATGCCGGATTCGGATAATTATAGGCATTGGCAAGCATCAGCACATCTGAAGGCAGTACCCTGAATTCAATAGTTGCTTCGGATGAATTGTTAAAAACATCCCATGCTTTAACTTTCAGTGAATGCCAGCCTTCAGCAAGGTCATGCATCTGATATCTGAGCGTACCACTGGTAAAATCATCCAGGTCCGTTTCATAGAAATCATTCAGGATTATGGGTCCGGACAAGTCATTGTCGATGATCCCTGTGATATCATGACCGATACCATTACCGACAGTGTTGATTCCGCTTTCATCAGTTATTCTGGCATAAATCACCGGACTCGGATTGCTGATTCCCTGGTTGTTGAAAGATTCGTCGTTCAGGTACAACATGATTTCCGGTCCGGTATGATCGGCAAATGCACCGGCGAATGTGCCGCCAATAATAAAATCTTCGCAATGGCCATGTGCATCAACGGAGGAGTTCTGTGCGTAATATATTAGCTTTCCGTTACCATAACTGTATGAAATGTCCTTTGGAACCGTGAACTCAAAGGTAAACCTCCCGGATGTCACGCTGGCTTTTCCTTTGAAGATCAGGTTTTCCTGAGTTTCAAAATTCATAGGTTCTCCTCCGTCATTGGCCAGGGTAGTGACAGTGACAACCTTGTCGAAGACCGAAGGATAAATAATGCCGTTGAAATCCTCCATAAGATTCTGGTTCTCATCTTCAAGATGCCCTGATATCCGGATCCGGGAAAAAGCTTTCAGAGTGTCCGGGTGCAGCGTGATTTCGGTTCCGTTCAGTGAATCGGTCAGGATGTTGAAATCCGGGATTGCCAGAGTCAGTGCCGGATCACCCAGAAGAATGAAATTCAGTTTGTTCCGTTCCACTCCGGTTGAATCTTTTGTCATCCTGATAACATCTCCGAGTTTATAGTATTTACCGTTCTGATCCCGTTCAAATACGATCCTGTAAAACTGTGTATTCAGGTAATGATTCCTGTCTGAATAAGCAATGCGTGTGGTGGACAACAGTCCGATACTGCCTCCGTCAGGATTCAGCAGGGATGTTTCACCTGCGGAAGTGCTTTCAAGCAATATGCCGCCTTCGTCGGAAAGATCATCGAACCGGCTGAATTCACAGGTTGCGGTGACAAACAGCGGCATTGTGTTATAATTGGTGTATTCCTGCAGGTCTTCGCGCATCATGATCTGTTCCGCAGCAAGTCCCCTTTCGCCGCCGTGACCGGTATAGTTAAAAATCAGCATGCCTTTGTGCATATTCTCATAGATGATCCTGTTTACGTCGGGATATCTTGTACCTGTTGATGTTGAAACCTGATTATATGCATCCAGCAGCACTTTCTTTACATGAAACTGCGGATATTGCGCTCTTACCCAGTCGGCCAGTCCGTTTGCCTGGGTCATGTGGATGTTGACATCCTCATCATCACCTGCAAATAAAATATTGTTGCGCCAGTCAAGCATGTTTCGTTTTGAAGTATAAAATTTGATTTTTCTGTAGAGGATCATGGCTTCTCCGGCTGTCTTCACCGGCAGCCGGCCCACACCAAGATCCAGCATAAAAGCCTCCATATTGTTTGAACCTCCTTCTTCCTCATCCATAAAGCCGAAAAAATCATCCGATACATAGGAAGTTGAAGCATTTAATGAGCTTTCCGACTGATATGTTGGGATGAAATTGGGATTTCCGTTACCCCGTGTATGGTTGTTATAAGAACCGTCACCGACAAGCATCAGATACCTGAGCCTGTCGTGATCCCCTGTTGCCCTGTTATAGAGCAGTCTGGAGAAATCCCTTATTGCGCTTACATCAATGGCTCCTGAAGAGAATTCATTGTAGATCGCTTCCGTGGTGGCGACAAATACCGTCAGTCCGTCCTGCATTCTGTGAAGCTCTGCCAGACTGTCGGCCGCCTCCCGGAACAAAGGGTGCGTTACGATCAGCATCTGGTGGGGACCTGTATGATGGAGGTTCTGGTTTTGCACCACCCCGATATCATCATCAGTACCCTGAAATACCGGTTTGGGAAAGGTCCCCATGGTGTTTACCGCAACATATTCAGTCAGTGAATCCGCATGGGCTTTGAATGTCAGCACATCTTCCTCAACCTGGCTTTGCATCCTTTTGATATCATATATGCCGGATAAATTCCAGATCACAGTATTGGCGCCTGCATTATTAAGGGTAAATTCAGCAATAGTGCCAGGTCCCATCGATAACCGGTCACGGAAAAAAAAAGCATCACCGGTAATGTCCAGTTCACACCGTGCATTCAAAATGATATAGTCAATGAAGCCTTCATCTGAAACGTTGGTTTTGTTATAGGAAACATTGAGAAGAACCTGATCAGCTGATGCCATGAAACTGAACACATCCGATTTCTGGTTGGCATATACTCCGGTGGAATTCGCAAGATTGACACCTGAAATGCTGATGGTTCCTATTAACAATCCGTTACTTTTAAAACTGATCGTTTTTGTATTTGCGGAACGGCTGACCACGTTCGATTTCAGCATAACCGGTGATGATGCAATGAGGTTTTGAAACAGGAATGAGGTATCGTAATCAGCATAATCAATTCTTTCTCCAAACCACTGACGACCTGATTTCAGGAAGTTATAACGGTTAATTTCGTGAAAAGCATAATTGTCAAAACTGTTCACGGTGATGTCCGGAGGCTCTGCAACCAGCTCCGCATCGGTTATCCTTTTTCCCGGTCCCGGACCAGTGGTAACAAAATAATAGGATGCATTGCTGAACAGATGCTTTACATGTTCAAACATTGCGGTAACAGGATCGTATTCCCATGTCACGGGACCCCTGCCATAAAAAAGTATGAAATCACCCTGACTGAATACGCCGTCTGTACCTTTGTACATATATATGGCATTTTCTGCCAGGTCATGAATACGCGGTTCGTTGTTCATTAAAGGCAACATGGCTCCTCCGTTACCGTATATGCGGACGTTTTCCGGATCGGGGAATCCCATATCCGATATATCTTCATATGTGAGCTTGTAAATGCCATCCCGGCTGACTTTAACCTTATACCAGCTGCCGGAATGCAACACTGAGTGTTCCACGGTATCCACAAGCGTGGCAACAGCGGTATTTATAACAAATGACAGGCTTTTGGTGATATCTTGTTCCGGTATGACAGACTTTTCAGGCTGTGCAAACGTTACTAAGGATAGAAAACAGAGGAAGGCGGAAATCAGGGGATACCTTGTCATGGCTGTTACATACAGTGAAATGGCCGGGATACCCGGACAAACCGATAATACGCTTAACAAAATGAACGTTTCAAAAATACAATTATTATTGCTTGATTCTTAAAACAGGAAAGATTATTATAGATTTACAGAGTAAAATTATCCGGGTGAAGAAAGGTAAGCGCATCAGTTTATTATTTCTTGGTCTTGCATGTCTGGCGGCACGATCACAGGATTTTCATTTTTCAGGTTTTATTCCAAATATGGTTTTTATGAATCCTGCTGTTGCTGCATTGCCGGTTTCCCCCGAATTAACCATTACATACAGGAATCAGTGGCCGGGAATTCCTGCGACATTTGTCACGTATGGCGCTGCTTTTGTAATGCCGGTCGAATCCATGAAAAGTGGCCTGGGTGTGAATGCAATCAATGATGTACAGGGAGATGGTGTCATTACACG
>JAFGRC010000084.1 GCA_016935355.1 Bacteroidales bacterium | reverse complement strand
GTTCAACATTGCTGTTCATGTTTTCAATTCTTTCATGAACTTTTGCCCGTTCATAGTTGTAGGCAAAGCCCTCCTCAACGGCTGGAACTGTGTATACGAGTGTCTGTTCAGCATTGCTGTTCATGTTCCCGATCCTTTCATGGACTTTTGCCAGTTCATAGTTGTAGGCAAAGCCCTGATCCCTGGCAGGAACAGAATATGCGAGTGTCTGTTCAACATTGCTGTTCATGTTCCCGATCCTTTCATGGACTTTTACCCGTTCATAGTTGTAGGCAAAAACCTGCTCAACGGCTGGAACTGTGTATGCGAGTGACCGTTCAACATTGCTGTTCATGTTTTCAATTCTTTCATGAACTTTTGCCAGTTCATAGTTGTAGGCAAAGCCTTCTTCATCAGCAGGGACTTCATAAACGATAGTCTGCTCAACACTTTTATTCAGATCTTCAAGTCTTTCAATGGTCTGCGCGAACTCATGGTTATAAGCAAAGATATTCTCATCTATCGGAGCTGTGTATGCGACATACATTTCGAGTTCCTTGTTCAGTTCAGCGATCCTGTTTCGGGCTGCGGTTATTTCAGAGCTTTCAACAATTTCATTATCGTTGACCGGAACTTTATAAGCAACAGTCAGTTCAACATTCCGGTTAAAGTTCTCAAGTCTTGCATGAGCTGCTGCAACTTCAGGATCGTCATTTGCCAGACTTCCATTATGGATTGACCCGGAAAATACCGGAACCATGGAAGAAACTGCCAATATGGTTGCTATAAGTCTCGCAGTGTTTTTCAGGGTTAATTTTGTTTTCATTTCGTTCAGTTTTTGTTGTTCGGAACAATAATATCATTAATTGTGCCAAACATTATAAAAAACTGTAATACAATGTATTATAAACATACACCAAATTATATTTTTGTCTTGTTACCGAACAGAATGTGTTCGGAAACGAACACAATTTGCAGGGATACAGAGGTGATCCGGTGCTACATGAATCCCGGGTCAGCCAGGATCATATTGCAGCAGATCAGTTTGCAGGATTATCTTTTTTGATCTTTAAGGAAAGTTCATTCAACTGATCTTCGGAGATTCCTGATGGCGTGTCGATCATCACGTCCCTTGCAGCATTGTTTTTTGGAAAGGCAATTACATCACGTATGGACTCCTCACCGGCAAAGAGGGACACGACCCTGTCAAAACCAAATGCAATGCCTCCGTGCGGAGGTGCTCCATAAAGAAATGCCTGCATGAGAAACCCGAATTGCTTTTTTGCTTCCTGCTCAGTAAAGCCCAGTAACCGGAACATTTTCTCCTGTAATTTCTCATCATGGATACGGATTGATCCGCCTCCGATCTCGACGCCGTTGACGACACAATCATAAGCGTTTGCATGAACTCCGGCCGGATCAATATCCAGTTTCTCCATTTCCTCAGGCTTGGGAGCGGTAAATGGGTGGTGCATGGCATAGAACCGGTGCGTTTCTTCGTCCCATTCCAGTAATGGGAAATCCGTTACCCACAGCGGGACAAATTTATTTTTATCACGCAGGTTCAACCTGCCGCCCATTTCAAGTCTCAATTCACAAAGCGCTTTTAATGCTACAGGTTTTAAACCTGCGATGATCAGGATCAGATCACCTGGTTTTGCCTGAAGCTGTTCAGCCCATTGTATCATCGCATCAGAAGCATAATATTTATCGATCGTCGATTTAACCGATCCGTCGGTATTATATTTTATATAAATCAAACCTTTTGCTCCGATTTGTGGTTTCTTTACAAATTCTGTAAGCGCATCCAGTTGTTTTCTGGAGTAATCAGAGCAATTCGGAGCACAGATGCCTCCAATATATTCAGCTGTTTCAAAAGCCGGGAATCCTTTTCCTTTTATTATGGAAGTAAGGTTGGATATTTTCATTTCAAACCTGAGATCAGGCTTGTCACTTCCATAAAGTTCCATGGCCTCTTCATATGTGAGTCTGGGGAAAGGACGATCCATTTCGATGCCCTTTATGGTTTTAAAGAGATGTTTGAGCATTCCCTCGAACGTATCGAGAATATCGTCCTGATGCACAAACGACATCTCGCAATCGATCTGTGTGAATTCAGGTTGCCTGTCAGCACGCAGATCCTCGTCGCGGAAGCATTTCACAATCTGGAAATAGCGGTCGTATCCAGCCACCATGAGCAATTGTTTGAAAGTCTGCGGGGATTGTGGCAGTGCATAAAATTGTCCTGGAAAAATACGGGAGGGAACGACAAAGTCCCTTGCACCTTCCGGGGTTGATTTGATCAGAAAAGGAGTCTCAATTTCCACAAAGTTATGACAATTGAAGTAGTTGCGTGTCTCCATTGCCATCCTGTGTCTGAGAAGCAGGTTTTCTTTCAGCGGATTTCTTCTGAGGTCAAGAAAGCGGTATTTCATCCGGAGCTCATCTCCACCGTCACTTTCATTCTCAATTGTAAATGGTGGAGTGACCGATGGATTCAATACAAGGAACCGGCTTACCACAATTTCAATATCACCGGTAGGAAGATTCGGATTTTTATTGCTGCGTTCAGTAACCAGCCCTTCTGCCTGAATCACGAACTCACGTCCAAGTTGCCTTGCTTTTCTGCATAAACCGGGATCGGTTTCCATATTGAAAACCAGCTGTGTGATGCCGTATCGGTCACGTAAATCTATAAAAGTCATTCCTCCCAGATCCCGGGAACGCTGAATCCAGCCGCTCAGGGTTACTTCTTTACCACTGTCTTCAAAACGCAATTCACCGCAGGTGTGTGTTCTGTACATGGTTACGATCCTTTAATATTGATGCGAAAATAGAAATTAACAGACATTATTTGCCTATTTCAAAAAAAAATATCAGAAATGGATAACCGCTTTGAATTAAAAGAACAAATGTTGCATGGCAAATCATAGAACTGTACTTCTTTTTTGGTTAAATTCGATATCTTATCCGGAAGCATTAAAGTAAGTGAAATTGTTCAGTGATGAATACTTTATGAAAGAGGCTCTTAAGGAGGCTCAAAAAGCGAAGGAACGTGATGAAATTCCTGTCGGGGCTGTAATTGTATGCAATGAAACCATCATTGCCAGGGCACACAACCTCACGGAAACATTGAATGATCCGACGGCTCATGCTGAAATGCAGGCATTCACATCAGCCACAAACACGATCGGAGGCAAATACCTGGATGATTGCATTCTTTATGTAACACTGGAACCCTGTGTGATGTGTGCGGGCGCATCATTCTGGACCCGCATCGGCAAAATTGTCTATGGTGCGGATGATGAAAAAAGGGGTTATACATTGTTGCGGAAGGCTTTGCTGCATCCCCGGACCATAGTACAGAGGGGGGTATTAAAAGAAGAATGCAGCAGACTGCTGACGGATTTCTTTTCAGGGAAACGGGTTATTTAATCCATAGTGGTTTAATTGGATTCACCGAGCTCGTAAACCCGGTTCTCCGGAGCTTGCCCATAAATAAGGAGACTGGGTTTGCCCTGGGGTTCAATACTTTTTAATTCAGGAGGGTTAGCTGACAGTTAAACAGGTATTGCAATTAACCTGACAGATCGGGAGCTTTCGCATACGGTCAGACATTATACCGCTGACAGTTGACTATCCGCCATTTACCGGAACAGGATTCCGCTTCTTTCCCCTTTTTTCTTTGAAAAGCAGTACAAAGAAAATCAAAACCAGAATGGCCACGACCGTTGGTACATACCAGATGCTGGTCCAGTCATGCACTTCCTGTCCCGCCACCGTACTTGTATAAATTCCCACGATCACTCCTGAAAACCAGGTTCCGATAAACATACCCAGTCCATAGGTGGCAAATGTGATCATACCCTGTGCCGAACTTTTTAAATGCGAAGGAGCTTTGGTATCCACATAAATTTGTCCGGTCACAAAGAAGAAGTCATAGCATAGTCCATGGAGTATGATTCCCAGATAGAGCATCCAAACCATCGGACCGATATCACCGTGCGCGAACAGCACATACCTAAGTATCCATGATATCATTCCGATAATGACCATTTTTTTTACACCAAGACGGATAAAAAAGAACGGCATGATCAGCATAAAAACAGCTTCTGACATTTGGCCCAGACTCATTTTATTGGCAGCATACTGCATGCCCAGTTCATTAAGAAACGGATTTGTCCAGCTGTAATAAAAAGAAAGAGGAATGCAGGTCAGGATGGATGCTATGAACATCAGCAAAAAGGGTTTGTCCTTCAGCAGTTGCAATGCATCCAACCCAAGTATCTCCCTGAAAGAGGCTTTTGTTTCCTTTTTGGGGGGTACATGTGGCAGTGTGAAGCAATACAGTCCAAGAATCAGGGAAGAAGCGGAACCAAGGTACAACTGACCGACCGAAGCTTCCACCTTTAGCAGTCCAATGATGTTCATGGCAACAATCCATCCGATCGTACCCAGTACCCTGATGCTGGGAAATTCTTTCCCCGGATTGTCCATCTGGTGAAATGAAAGCGAATTTGAAATGGCTATGGTCGGAACATAGCACAATGTGTAGGAAAGCAGTCCTGCATAAAACAGTCCGAAAGACTTGATATAAGTTGTGGCAAACAGGAGAATCGCTCCAAGTATGTGAAGGAATCCCAGAACTTTTTCACTGGCAAAAAACTTATCCGCAACAAGTCCCACAAAGAACGGTGAAATCATGGCGGCAATTGAAAAAGTACCAAATACCAGACCTACTTCCACAGGCCTGAAGTTCAAAGTGTTTGTCAGATACGTGCTAATGGTGACATACCAGGTTCCCCAAACGAAATATTGCAGGAACATAAGCATGGAAAGCTGCAGGCGGATTTTAATTTTCATACTGGCAGGTTAATAGCATTATTATGTGCAATCCGGTCAGATTAAAAAGCAATTACAAGATAATGATTTTATCGATACCTGCTGTATCACGATGTTACAAAAAAAAATCGGCTCAGGCGAAACCCGGGCCGAATATGTTCTTTTAGCTGATTATCAGCTATTCCTTAGAACGCATATCCAAATGTAAACCCGAACGGAACATTTGGAACATTCTTATTACCCGGGTCAAAATCAAAGAGGTCTTCACTCTCTTCAGCAAAAATATAATCCCTGTGCTTGAAGCCAAGACCGGTATAAATATTAAGCGTAAATCCACCAGATGTGATCAACTGATAACCAAATAATATACTTGCATTTAATTTTTTAGCCTCAAAATGATCATCAGGATTGTCTTTACTTTTAAGCTTTGCTGCGGCATAAGACACATGTGGCCCGATAAAAAATCCTTCAGGGGCAGATTCTTTGGTCAGAAAGAATTTATAACCCAACTGGACATGAAATCCTGAAGTATTGATGCCACTAATCGAGTCACCGCTTGAGATCTGATCCAGATTGAGCAGAATACTCGGTCCAAGGTATCCGACACCTGCTTCTATGGATTGCTTCTGGGAGGTTCTCGCCTCAAAAAGAACTTTATATTCGCCGGTGATGGGAATGAATGCAAGAAATAGCGGGCCACCCAGGGCAGACAAAGGATTTGTTTTTATGGTAAACCGATAATCATCTTCTTCCTGAGCATTTGCTGCCGGAAAAAGCACTGCAATAAGCAGAATCAATGATACGAGTGTCTTTTTCATTTGAATGATAGATTTATTTGTTTATGGTCATATTTTGAGAATGCTTTATTTTAAATACGATTCCGAATGCATTTATTATTATTAGACTATTATACGGGAGTTCGTTCATACAGTTTCATAACATTTATACATTGCCTTTTCTGATTTAAATTTTAACTTTGGCTATCAAAAAAATTAAGGTGCGTGCGGATCAACCTGTTTATTAATTGAAAAAAACATGATACTGGATATCAGCAGGACCATCATCAGAAAAAACCTGGTAAACTTCATTTCAACCATCGTGTTTATTATCATTATTATTCTATTGCTTTTTGTCCCGATATACAATATCATTAAGGGAGTTAATAACAGTCTTCTTGCTATTTTTATTGCGGCAGCCTATTTTATTTATGCGGTTTATAATAATTTCAGGAACTACAATTATATTTATTTCAATAACGAATCCGAAAAACTGATATTGCGGTATTTCTCACCAAATATTTTTACCTCCCGGAAGAATTCAATAGAAATACCGAAAAATGAATTTGCCGGTTACAAATTGCATTCTTTTTTTATGCGGTATCGTGAAAAAATTATATTGTACAGGAATACAAAAAAGGGTCTGGCCAGTTATCCGCCCGTCTCGATTACCGCACTCAGCAATGCTGAGCGGTACGCTATGCTCAGGGCGCTGGATGAATTAAAACCTGAAAATGATATAAGGTCCTGACAACAAGTTGCGGAAATTTTTTGAGAAAAGTTTATTTTGTAAACGTTAGGCATAATGGATGATAAAACGCTCAGGTATAAAATTGGCATTGGTTTAATACCGAAAATCGGTCCGGTCATTACAAAAAGGCTGATTTCACATTGCGGAAGTATTGAAGGCATTTTTTGCGAAAAACGTGCAAATCTGGCCAGAATACCGGGTATTGGTGTAAAGCTCATTGATTCTGTTTTGAAATACAGGAATTCTGATATACCAGATATGGAAATTGAGTACATCAGAAAGCACAACATCACACCTTTATTTTATCTGGATGAAAATTATCCCGCAAGGTTAAAACAATGTGAGGATGCGCCGGTCATGATCTATGTCAAAGGGAATGCTCCTCTTGATAGAGCCAGGGTAATCAGTGTGGTGGGTACACGCAGTCCTACGGAATATGGCAGGAATTTTACAAATGAATTTATTGAAAACATGGCTGTTTATTATCCGGATGTGTTGATCGTAAGCGGGCTGGCTTATGGGATAGATGTTTCTGCACACCGGGCTGCATTGAAAAACGGAATGGAGACAGCTGCTGTTCTGGGTCATGGTCTCAGCCACATTTATCCGGCATTACACCGGGAAACAGCCAGGCAGATCATTCAGAAAGGAGCACTGATTTCTGAATTTTTACATGATACAAAACCGGAATCTCCTAATTTTGTAAGGCGCAACAGGATCATTGCCGGACTTTCCGATGCTACCATCATTGTTGAATCCGGTAAAAGGGGAGGTGCCCTGATCACTGCGGATCTTGCCGGTTCATATAACCGTGACGTGTTTGCTGTCCCTGGACGCATAACGGATAAGTATTCGGTGGGTTGCAACAATCTGATCAAAACCAATCGTGCTGCTATGGCTGAAAATTTGCATGATATTGAATACCTGCTGGGCTGGCAAAGACCTGTAAGATCGCATGAAGCAATCCAGACACAAATGTTCATGCAACTGGACCAGGATGAAACCTTTGTGATGGATCATTTCAAAGAAAAGGATTGCATGACAATTGACCAGCTGGCTGTATGCTGCAGCATGCCTGTAAGCAAAGTTTCCGCCATACTGATAAACCTTGAATGCAAAGGATTGATCAAATGTATGCCCGGAAAAGTTTTTACAGCATTGAATTGATCATGGAAATATGCACCTTTGTGCGAGTTGATTTTTAGGTGTTTCAAAAAAGCAGTTAAAAAAAAGCCTCAATAACTTGCAAATATGGATCATTTTCTCATCGATACACATGCTCATTTGTACCTGCCTGATTTTGATGTAGACCGGAATGAAACAATGCAACGTTCACTGGAACTGGGCGTGCAGATGATCATGCTGCCCAATATTGACCGTTCCAGTATTGGCTCTATGCTTGATCTGGCAAGACGTTTCCCGCATAATTGTTTTCCGATGATGGGTCTTCATCCCACTTCGGTCAGGGATAACTACCTTGATGAAATTGAAACTGTAAAATCCGAATTGAAAAATCGACCATATTATGCAATAGGTGAGACCGGTATTGATCTGCACTGGGACACTCGGTACATCAACAAACAGTGCCTGGCTTTTGAGGAGCAGATAAAACTGGCACTGCAATACGAATTGCCAGTTGTCATACATGCAAGGAAATCATTCAATGAAATATTTGAGGTACTGGAAGGATTTAAAAACAATACAATAACGGGAATCTTCCATGCATTTTCAGGAGACACGTCTTTAGCCGAAAAAATAACCGGAATGGGATTCAAACTCGGGATCGGGGGCATTGTTACCTTTAAAAAATCGGGACTGGATGAAGTGATCCGGAACACTGACCTGAAACACATAGTACTGGAGACAGATTCGCCCTATCTTGCCCCGGTCCCGGTACGTGGAAAGCGGAATGAAAGCAGTTACCTTCATTATATTGCAGAATCGGTGGCTCATATTAAAAATACAAGTGCAGAGGAGGTTGCTCATATCACAACACAGAATGCACTTTCAGTTTTTAACAAGCTTGCGGTATGACGGACAATAAAGACAACAGGCAGGTTTCCCTTCTGATCATTTATACGGGTGGTACCATCGGTATGGTACAGGATCAGGAAACAGGAACATTAAAACCATTCAGGTTTGATAACATTATTGAGGAAGTCCCTGAGCTTAAAAAGTTCGGTTTCAGTTTATCGACTTATGCCTTTGATCCTCCGCTGGATTCTTCCAACATTAATCCTGCCTTATGGATTAAACTGTCAGGGATCATCGAAGACAACTATGAAGGCTTTAACGGATTTATCATTTTGCACGGCACGGATACAATGGCATACTCGGCTTCGGCATTGAGTTTCATGCTTGAGAACCTGGGGAAGCCGGTAATCTTCACCGGATCACAGTTGCCAATAGGGTCCGTCAGGACGGACAGTAAGGAAAATCTGATCTCATCAATAGAAATTGCAGCTGCAACAAGAAATTACAGGCCTGTTGTCCCTGAAGTCGGAGTATTTTTTGAAAACCAGTTGTACAGAGGAAACAGGACCACCAAAAACAGCACGGAGCATTTTCGTGCCTTCTTATCGGGGAATTATCCGGCACTGGCAGAAAGCGGGGTACACATCAGGTATAATTACGGTGCAATAAGATATCCTGAAAAAAACAAGCCTTTTGTAGTACATAAAAAATTAAACAATGATATTGCATTACTGAAACTGTTCCCGGGTATCAGCAGGCAGTTCGTGGAATCCGTATTCAATACAGCAGGACTGCAGGCGGTCATCATGGAAACTTTTGGTTCCGGCAATGCACCGGAGGATGAATGGTTCATGAATTGCATTCAGAACGCCCTCGGGAAGGGTATCATCATTTTGAATGTGACGCAGTGCAAAATAGGGATTGTTGAAATGGGGATCTATGAAACGAGCCGCAAACTTTGTGAAGCAGGCGTGATCAGCGGTCATGATATCACCACGGAAGCAGCTGTGACAAAACTGATGCATCTCACAGGTTTAAGTACCGACCGTGAATGGATCAAAAGGCAACTGGGTACTTCGCTCAGGGGAGAAATCACATGCTGAAAATTCATAATTGTATTTTTTTTGCTAATTTTCGACCCCGTTTCAGCAAATAAAGGAGAGATGGCCGAGTGGTCTAAGGCGCACGCCTGGAGAGCGTGTAACCGCCACAAGCGGTTCGCGGGTTCGAATCCCGCTCTCTCC
>JAFGRC010000083.1 GCA_016935355.1 Bacteroidales bacterium | reverse complement strand
TTTTCTTTGGCAGAATAGACAATGGGTGTGGTTGCTTTAATCGCTTCCAGTACTTCATAAACGGTTTCGTTGTGCACGAACTTACCGGTATACCTTTCCTGCTTCAATCCATCATCAAGGACCGATATTTCAACATTATACCAACGTTCCATTTTAACAATAATATCTTCAAATGTTTCATCGGCGAATACCAGGAGATGGTCTTTCCATGATGTAAGGACTTCAGTATTTACATTATCCAGAACAGTAAGTTCCGGTGATATTTCATTGACTTTTGCTGCCATCGTATCAGAGATTTCTCTGATAACAGCCATTTGGTTGGGTTTTATTAATATTGGCTCGATATTCTGTTTCCGACTCTCAATTTTAACCAGTCCGCTTACAACTGTGGTTTGGGTTTTTTGATCCTCGGGATATGATTTTACGTTAAATGCTGTCCCCAAGACCTTTATCTCTGCATCCTTTGTAATTACTGTGAAGACTGATTTCTTATTTTCCGTGACCTCAAAATAAGCTTCTCCTTCAAGAATAACATCCCTTGATTCATTGCCAAAGGCGACAGGGTATTTTAAACGGCTGTCAGAATTGATCCAGACATGTGAACCGTCTGACAGGATGATCTGGGATTTTTCGCCGGTAGGCACAATGATTTCATTATAAACAACATGTTCGATCAATTCAGGGGACTCTATACGCAGAGCATCCCAGATCCATGCGAGTCCGGCTGAAAGGACAATTACTGCTGCGATCCTCAGTAGTAATTTTGGAATATTAGTAGTCCAGGACCTTATATTTCCTGTTTTTTCAATTTCTGAAAGAAGTGATCTTAAGGATTCTTTTTTATCAATATTTACTGCATTTTTGCGGTTGTTTATTAAAGTAACCGATACTTCGACTGCTTTCCGGAATTCTTCTTTATGTGAAGGATGGGCAGAGATCCATTCGTTCCAGTAAGAAACAGACTGATCATCAGATCTTTCAACGTATTGTTTGAAACTATCATCCAGCAAAAAATCTTCAAAAGCCTCAAAAACTCTATTGGTCATAGAAATTTCATTTTTAAGAAAAGACTGAAATCATTTATACCAATCACGGTAAAAACAAAAATTTATACTCAGGAAGAAGAAATTTTTTTAGAACTCAGGAAACCA
Source organism: Bacteroidales bacterium (assembly GCA_016935355.1). Taxonomy (GTDB): domain Bacteria; phylum Bacteroidota; class Bacteroidia; order Bacteroidales; family UBA10428; genus UBA5072. Next base: position 5,028 of record JAFGRC010000083.1, on the reverse strand, counting down.
ACAAAGGGTTTCTTGAAATCATTAAGAAGAAAGGGAGGATCAACATGTGGTTCCTCAGTACCTGCATGCCACGATGGATGGTGTTGCGTATGGATTGTATGTTGATGCCCAGTACCTGTGAAATGGTGTCAAAGTCAAGTTCCTCAAAATAACGCAAATAAATAATTTCACGCTGACGTGCTGTCAGTTTATTTAATGCCTGGATGACCTTTAACCGTGTTTCTTCCGGAACCTGGTCGTTTACCTTGAAATCATCCTCATTATAGGAAAGATTAAGAACCGAAATATTTTCTGAATCCAGCGTTGCATTTAGTTTTTGCAGTTCCATACTGTCCAGAATATGATTCCGGAGTGACTTAAATAGATAGGGTTTGATGTTTTGAACAGGTTTGAGATTGTTCCTGTTTTTCCAGAGTTTTAAAAAAAGTTCCTGAATACAGTCTTTTACCATTTCCTCATTTCCTGCCAGTTTTAAACCATAACGGAACAGATCATCATGATATGTTAAAAATACTTCCGATAAGGCATTTTTATCACCTTTAAGAAAAGCAGACCATGGATTTTGAAGATTCAACTGAAAATGAATTATATGTCAGAATGTTAATTTTGTAAAATCACAACAAATCATCTTACAAGGCATAAAAATCAAAACAATCAATGTATACCTTTATTGTTTTCTATTTAACCTTGCTTTACCACTGGTAAATGTATAATATATTTTTTAGAAAATTCAGATCGAATTAATAAAATACTCATTATCAATAATATGGAATTGTATTAACGATATGATCCTTGTCGTCTCCGGTTAGTGTTTATAAATATGAGCGGAACTAGAAATACTATAATCCCAATTCATGCGGCTTAATATTCAAAGCGAAGATGAAAGATTGACTGAAAACAGAAGAGTTTTGTTTCAGGTTGTTTGTCCGCCTTCAGGTTCATTGTATAGGTCAGTCATACGACAAACCGAATCCGAATTCATAGAGCGGATCTTTTGAATCAAAGGGTACGTCTTCCAGCTGGTTGCGGACGGCCTCCATGGAAGAAGGCAATTCAAAAGGAAGGTTCCCGACCGGATTGAATTTTCCGAATATCACATCCAGAAGTGCATTGTCGAGCACATCAAACGCCATAAAGATGGCTCCTGTGACAGAAAAGAGCTCTTCAGGCAGTACGACGAGGGTTCGCTCAAGATTTACAATGACCACAACCGGTACACCTGTGGCGGCAACTTCTGAGATCATGTCCATCGTCACTTCCGGAAATTCTATATTGACTACGGTATTTTGTGTCCCATCTGGTGTGCGGCCGGATGCCGAACTCACCCTCAGAATGGCCAGGTCGGCCTGATCTGGATATTCCGCAATATTACCATATTGAGATGCAGCGGTACTGTCGATTCCTGAAATATAAAGTTCAATCCTGTCACCTGCGTCAGAAAAAGGTAATATGCCGCTGTTGGAAAGCAATACAATGGATTCAAGCTGGGCCTGGTATCCGAGTTGCTGATTCTTTTCGCTTCGTACAATGGTTTTAGCCGCTTCCGGATCAACATAAGGATCTTCAAACAGGCCGAGCATAAAATGCCATTGCAAAATCCTTGACGCGGCAAGATCAATACGGCTCTCAGGAATTTTTCCTTCATGCACCAGTTCAACGATACGTTCGGGTATGGTTTCACCGCCAAACTGATCAACACCGGCGTTAATGGACATCTCAAAGCGGTCATTTAACGGTATACCTATTAGATCATTGCGCAGGGCACCTTTTCTGCTGATCGCATGCCAGTCCGTACAGATAGACCCTTCAAAACCGAGCTGGTTATAAAGCACCTCTGTGGATATGTATTTTGAGAAATTGACGCCCAGTGTATCAAAATACGTTCCGCTGTAGAATCCCATTACAGACAGGGCTCCTTTAGCAATACCGGTTTTCCACGGGATGAGATGGTATTCGAGATTGTCGCCGGGATACACCAGCCAGTCACCCTCACCGCCTTTATGAGGACCAGCACCCGGCCAGTGTTTTAACATGACCAGGATTTTATCCGGACCAACGGATGAACCCTGTGCTCCATCCATATACGCTTCAAGCATTTCTGCAGTTAATTCTGCAGATTCTGAGAAAGATCCTGAATTCCTGCGCCATCGTGGTTCCGTGGTAACGTCGATCTGCGGACCCAGTATCATGTGCAGACCGACAGCCCGGTATTCTTCTGCGGTGACTTCACCGAATTTTTTCACCAGATCAGGATTGCGGGAGGCCGTTATACCATACTGCCCTTCTCTGCTGGGCCATTGCGAGAAATATTGTGCACCCTTAACATGGGCTCCGAGTTCAGCACCGTGACGCGGATCCGAGCTGAACATTACCGGAATTCCCAGCCGGCTTCCTTCTGCAATTTCCTGCATGTAGTTAGACCATTCTGCAAAAACCTTTGGCCCGGCTACACCATTGTTCAGAATGCACCTGAAATTCTTCTCTTCAATAAATGATTTTGCTCTTGCGGAATCTTTTAATTGCAGGACTTTTATTCCGCTAACGGATTCATTGTTTTCCGCGGCACGGAGCATTTCATCAGACGTATCATATGCAATAAAGGCATCCTGTGCGACGGAAAGATTGGGATGAAACATCAGACCTGCTTTCTCTTCAAGGGTCATCAGGCTGACCAGGTTGTCAATGCGTTCATCCAAAGGTAACCGCCAGTCCTCATAGGGATCAAGTTCCCCGTTCTTATTCAGATCCTTAAATTGATATTTCTCTTCAGCGATTATTTGTACATTTCTTGCTTCAAGTGCCGGTTGTACGTATTTCCCCGTGCATTGAACAAAAAGAACTGCAATTAAACCAGAGCAGAAAAGCGTGTTTTTCATAAAAGTACAGCCGGATATTTAATATGCGGGCAAACGACAACATTTCTGAAAGCTTCAGGGCTCCATAATTTAAACCAGTATATTATTGAAACACTTACTGGCGCAGTTTGCTCCCCCGAATTTCAGAACAGACCACTGTTGTACTTTAAATATTTAAATCAATGCCTGTTAGTCCCAGAGCTCAGATTCTTCAGGTGAGTTTCCCTTGCTCATGGTAACATCGATCTTTGTCCGTCCGTCGATATCAATTTGCAGGGTCTGGTAACCTGAAAAACTAAACACCAGAGTCTTTGCATCGGCAGGAAGATTTATACTATAGGTTCCGTCCTTTTGTGCTTTAACCCCTGTGGAAGTACCCTTAACCATCACGGTGGCACCGACAAGCGGTGCGTCGGTAAACATATCCGTTACCTTACCCGATACAGTGTTTTGCTGCATTGAACCTTCAGATGTCTGTACATTGGTCATCAACAGTAAGAGCAGACTGAACATCGTAAAAACCGAGATTTTAATAACTTGTTTTTTAACGTTTACGCTGCTTGTGAATTTGTTTCCTTTCATGGCTATCCCGAATAAAATTAATGAATGTCCCGCATGCCATAAATGATTACAGTAATGCAGGCAATATCTTTCTCCTGATTTGCGAAATTAGAAAATTCCTTGTGTTATGCTTCATTTTTTTCACTGAAAAATCCATTTATTTTCAGTATAAGAGAATCAAAAACTGTACCGTAGTTCATGCCGCTGCCACTGATTTGCTGAGTCGCTGAGCACTAACAAGATAAACGAACAATAAGGGCTTTATTATGACAGATATCAGAATTATTCAATTCCCCATTTTCCAAGCAGGTATTCCGACATCAGAATATCATAGGCACTGTATCTGGCAAATCCCTCCAGGCTGGCACTTTGTTCTTCATATAATTTTTGCACCACATCAATGAGTTCCGGACTTGTGTCATTAATCGCATCGATGCTGTTGAGGGCAAAATTGCGATCCGGCATTTTATAGTTGGTTGTATCCTGAAGAATATTGGCATATGCTTTTATTGCGGTTTCTTTTTCGCCCATTCTGTGTAAAGTTTCAGCAGCAAGGGTGGCCACTGCTCCGGCCTCATCAAATGCGGCTTCGGTCAGAGCAGGAATTGCGGAACGTGCATTTTCTTTTTGAATCAACAGACCTGCAGCTCCCCAATAACGTATGGCGCTGTTTTCATTTTCCAGGTATCCAATAAATGTGTTGATATCTTCCTGCCCGCCGAGAACAGCAAGATCGGATGCCTCTAATATTTCTTCATATGGACATGAAGGTGATCTTACATAGTCATATAATGATTGGTTACCGGCCAGTTCGATATATTCCGTTTCCGGTATCACCCCAGCATCCCGGACCTCCAGACGCCAGTCATCCAAAGCATTCCGCATCCGCTCAAGGACCCCGGCATAGGCAGGATCACCGGCCAGATTGTTCAGTTCCCAGTAATCGTTCTCCGCATCATAGAGCTCTTCAACAGGTTTTTCTTGAAAAAACCTGCTTTGAACTTCATTTGTAAGGCCCTGTTTAAATGCATCTTCCCATGACTGTGCCGAAGGTGCATTAAATAAATAATCCAGATGTTGCATAGTAATCCTGAATGGCATATAATTTCTTATATACCTGTATTTTTCATCTCTTACAGCCCTCACCATTTCATATCTTTCGTCCATTCGCTGTCGTGTCATAACGGTATACTGCGGATCCTCGGTTTTTTGTTGTCCGAGGAACGCATTTCCCTGCAGATATTCCGGAATTGGAATTCCGGCAATACTTAACAGGGTGGGAGTGAGGTCTACGAAATTTACAATGCGGTCAATCTTGTTCCCTGGTTTTTTACCCGGGAAGAGATACTTGTATTTTTGGGGTATCCGGATAATAAAGGGTACCTGAGTACCTGTTTCATATACAAACCGTTTGCTTCTGGCAAGCACTCCACCATGATCACCATAATAGAATACGATTGTGTTTTCTGCAAGACCGAGAGAATCTAGTTCCCTGAGCAAGGCACCTGCTTCAGCATCCATATCTTCAATTTTATCATAATACTGAGCCCAGTCATGACGCATTTCGGGAGTATCAGGATGATAAGGCGGTAAAACTACCTGGTTTGGGTCA